>CAYUGU010000030.1:2221-24315 GCA_964444345.1 uncultured Bacteroides sp. | reverse complement strand
AAGACCCCATCGACATCCTCGAAATCGACAACACCCAGGTGCGCAAAGAGCAGATTGAGCGTCTCAACGAAGTCAAGGCCCACCGCGACGAGGCTCAGGTCAAGGCCGACCTCGAAGCAATTACCGAATGTGTGCGCACAAAGAAGGGCAACCTTCTCGACCTGGCCGTCAAGGCCGCAGGCCATCGCGCCACGCTCGGCGAGATTTCCGACGCCTGCGAAGCTGTTGTAGGCCGTTATAAAGCAGTAATCCGAACAATTTCAGGCGTGTACTCAGCAGAAACGAAAAATGACCCGGAATTCATTCGCGCACGCAAGTTGACCGAAGAATTCGCCAAACGCGAGGGCCGTCAGCCCCGCATCATGATTGCCAAGATGGGCCAGGACGGCCACGACCGCGGCGCCAAGGTAGTAGCCACGGGCTATGCCGACTGCGGCTTCGACGTCGACATGGGTCCGCTGTTCCAGACCCCGGCCGAGGCTGCCCGTCAGGCCGTTGAGAACGACGTTCATATTCTTGGCGTAAGTTCGCTTGCCGCCGGCCATAAGACGCTGGTTCCACAGGTAATCGAGGAACTGAAAAAACTCGGTCGCGAGGACATCATGGTAACCGCCGGCGGCGTAATTCCCGCCCAGGACTATGACTTCCTCTATCGCGCAGGCGTTGCCGCCATCTTCGGACCCGGCACCCGCATCCCCGTGAGCGCCATCAAGATGCTCGAAATCCTCGACCCGAGCCTCGCCGAAATCTAATTTGACCAATATCTCCTTCGCAAAGCGCCTGCCGGCGACCCGGCAGGCGCTTATTCTTTAACCCGGGTCCGGTAAGTAGAAAATAGAAAATTTTAGGTTTAAAAATTGGCGCGGTAGGTATAAAATCCCTATATTTGCCAAAAAATTCAAATAAATGGAAAGCAAACTTGAAGAATTGGTAGGTAGATACCGCGCTCTTGGCATAGACCAACAACTGGACTATGAGAAGTTTTATCTATACTCCCTCATCACACACTCAACCGCCATCGAGGGTTCAACAATCACGGAACTTGAGAATCAGATTATGTTCGATAACGGCATTGCACTTAAAGGGAAAAGCATAATCGAACAAAATATGAATCTCGATTTGAAAGCCGCCTACGAAAGGGTTCTTGAGTTTGCACGCGAGCGCAAGGACATCACCACAAAACGGCTGAAAGAACTTTCAGCCCTGACGATGAAAAATACCGGCACGGTTTATCACACCATGCTCGGCGACTTCTCGTCGTCTGCCGGCGACCTGCGTCTGCTCAACGTGACGGCAGGAGTCGGAGGCAAATCATATATGAATTTCAATAGAGTTCCGTCGCGTCTTGAAGAGTTTTGCAATAATCTCAATGAACAACGCCGCCATGCGGGCGATATGAGTTTACGGGAACTTTACGACATGAGTTTCGATGCCCACTATATTCTGGTTACCATTCATCCATGGGCGGACGGCAACGGGCGAATGGCGCGCCTTCTGATGAATTGGCTTCAATTTGAATACGGACTGATTCCGTCGCGCATCCAAATAGACGATAAAGAAGAGTATATAAAGGCTTTGGTCCGCGCGCGTGAAACGGATGACCTGAATATATTCCGTCAGTTTATGCGCGAGTCCACGGCCCGGCATATTGCCGCAGATATAGCAGCATACGAGGAATCAGTTGAATAGGACCGGACAAAGGCAGACGCCGAGTAATATAAAAAAATGCGCTCCCGAGCAATCGGGGGCGCATTTTTTTTGGGGGGGGTTAGGGGGATTTAGTCGGCGAGGATTGTGAACTCGGCGCCGGAAGCGTAGTCAGCACCGTTCTGGCTGCTGAGGCCTACGAAGCGGACATAGCGGGCCTTGACGGGAGCGAAGTCAACTCGCTTGAGTTTCTTGTCGCGGGCAAAGGTGCCGGAAGTCACGGGAGTCCAGTTTTCGTTGTCGTCGCTTACTTCGATGCGCCAGTCCTTGATGTCGCCGTTTTCACCATCCTTGCGGGGAAGGTAGGTGAAGCCTTTGACGCTCTTGGTTTCGCCGCAGTCGAAGTCAACCCAGTGGGGATACTGGTTGACGGTAACGCCGTAGGTTGAGTGCCAGATTGTAGAGGGGTCATTATCGGTCAGGAACTTACCGCCATTGCCGGGTTCGGCCGAAGAGGTGTTGATGACTACGACGGGAACATTTTCGATAGCGTCGTAGTTAACCGTATAGACCTGAGCGGGCGAATTTGCATCCCAGACAACGAGTTTGCCACCCTTGCGCATATCAATCGGGGCGGTATAGTCAACGTTGCGGTTATTGCCGTTGCGACCGCGGGCCACCTTCATTCCGGCGGGAGTCACGTTATAGACAATCTTTGCGTCGGGGCTTGCGGACTTGACAGTCACATTGCCGAGACGGTCGCGCGAAATCGAGAGAGGACATTCGCCATTAGCGGCAACGGAGGCTTGAGCCTGGAGGTCAGCGCCGGCTGCTACGGGGCGGATAAGGAATCCGAAGGTCTGGGGTTCGCCGTAGGTGCGGTCGGCGGGGAGGGCAATACCCTGGCCGCAGGATGCACCTCCGAGACCGGTCACTTTCTTGTCGATATGGAGGAATGTGCCCTTCGATTCGGGGAGTTGATAGGGATGAGCCGCGGCGGTCATCTCATTGTCGGTCCAGGGGAGAGCGGAGGCGCTCATGGTCTCGCCGTTGATAGCGACGAACTGCACGCCGTTGCCGTTGGCATCGGTCAGGGCGTTCCAGCGGAGTTCTTCGCGGTTGCCCATATCCTGAGGCTTCGGGAAGAGGATGAACTGGTCGGCCACGGTCGAGTGGTAGAGACCGATGTTTTGCGAGGTCTTGCGGTCATTATAGTTATTGACGGGTCCGCGGCCATAGTAAGTATAGTTGCTGAGGCCGGCGGGAAGGGTCATAGCGTAGCCGAGGCGGGGAAGCATCAGCGAGGGATTGCTTGCGGCAATTGCCGACTGGAGTTCGATAGAGCCGTCGGGGTAAACGGTCCAGATCTGGTCAGTGGTAAACTTGAAGTCGTCGGGGCCAAATTCGCGACCCTTGGTAATCGTGTAGACGCCGCTTTCGCCGCCGCCCACGAGGCGAGAGGCGTTAGGAGCCTGCGATTCAACGTTGTATACAATGACTACGGCGCCGTCGGGGCGAACGTAAGACTTATGGTCGAGTACCTTATGGTGGAGGTCGTTAAGGCCGTTAGCCCACCATGCGCTGCGATCCCATGCGTCATTATCGACAGGCGCGCGGAGTGCGTTGAGAACGGGGCCGTTGCCGGGGGTGATTATCTCCTGATTGCCATATTTAAGGTATTGGATAGAGCCGTTTTCGTTGTTGAAGGCCACTTCGAAGCCCTCACCGGAAACGTTATCAACATCTTCTTCCTGCGTGAGTTTAATGGATTTGGATGAGTCGACGGCAATCGGGGCGAAAGCGGCGGGCGACTTAACGGGAAGTTGCACTTCGGCCTGCACATAGCCCTTTTGGGCCCACGGTTTGTCTTCGTTGAGGAGGAACTGCAGGGTTACGAAATATTCGCCTTCGTCGTCGAGGCTTGCAAAGTCGTAGGGGATGGTCCAAACCTGGCTTTCGCGGGGGCCTACCGACATACGGGGGCGGTTAACGTCCTTGCCGGAAGCCACTTCAACGCCGTTGCGGGTGAGCGACCAGACGGGCTGGAGGTCATCGAGGGTGGTGAAGTAGTTTTTGTTGAATACTTCAACAGTGCCGGCAGCAGGGTCGAGCGACTTGACTCCTACATACTGATGAACACGCTTAACTTCATTGTACTGAGGCTTGGGGGTGAGGTCAGGGAACATAATGCCGTTCATACAGAACATGCCGTCGTTGGGCTTATCGCCGAAGTCGCCGCCGTAAGCCATAAACTTGGTGCCGTCAGGGGTGTAGTACCAGATAGCCTGGTCAACCCAGTCCCAGATAGCGCCCCCCATAAGGAAGTTGGTGGACTCGATGGCGTCCCAATAGTCGATGAAATTGCCGAGGGCATTACCCATCGAGTGGGCATATTCGCTGATATGGAAAGGATACTTAATGTTGGCCTTACCGGTCACGGCGTTGCGCACCCAGGGAATCGAGGGGTACTGGTTAGAGCCCATATCTACAATTTCGTTGTTGCGCTCGTACTGAACCGGGCGCGAGGGGTCGAAGGCCTTGATGGCGTTATAGGCGGTCACGAAGTTTTGGCCGGGGCCGGCTTCGTTGCCGAGGCTCCAGATTACGATTGAGGGATTGTTGACGTGGGCGCGGACCATCTCCATATTGCGTGCCACATGGGCGTTTTCCCATTCCTTGGGGTGGCTGAGGGATGCTGCGCCATAGCGATACTGATGGCTCTCGAGGTTTGCCTCGTCTTCGAGATAAATGCCATACTTGTTGCAGACAACGTACCAGTAGGGGTCGTCGTTATAGTGCGAGTTGCGGACATGGTTGATATTGCCCTGCTTCATGAGCATCACTTCCTTCTCCATCTGCTCGCGGGAGAGGGTATGGCCGGTATTGAGGTTGTTTTCGTGGCGGTTTACGCCTTTGAGTTTAACGGGGCGGTTATTGATGTAGAAGTAGCGGCCGGCGAGCCCGAACTCGTCGTCTTCGGCCTTGGTGTCGCGAATTTCAACCTGGCGCACGCCGAAGTAGGTGCTGACGGTTTCAATCGTCTTGCCCTTTTTGTCCTTGAGTTGGGCCACGAGGACATAGCGGTTAGGAGTCTCGGCGCTCCAGAGGTTGGCGTTATCGAGGGCAAACGAGGTGTTTGACTCGGTGATTGAGCCGGAAGCCACGTTGATAACCGACGGAACGTCAACGTTTTTAACCATTGAGCCGGTATTGTCTGTATAGAGTTCTACGGGATAAATCTGATAGTCGATTTGAGCGCCCTTGACCTCTTTCTTGCCGAGGTTGCGCACGAGGGCGTCGATTTTGATCTCAGCGGTCACGGGACCCATCGGGTTTGCATCGGCGGGAATGGTGGTGTGGACCACGAGGTCGTTGATTTCGAGGGTCGGAACGGAGGTGAGATAAGTTGAGCGGATAATGCCGGGGAGGCGGAACATATCCTGAGCCTCAAGCATACCGGCGTCGCTATAGCGATAGACCTCGACGGCCACGGTGTTCTCACCCTTGGGATTGAGATACTTGGTAATGTTGAACGAGGCGGTATTGCGCGAGTTTTTGCTGAAGCCTACGTATTGGCCGTTGATCCAGAGATAGAAGAAGGAGTCGACGCCGTCAAAGTTGATGAAGACCTCACGGCCTTTCCAGTCGGCAGGCACGGAGAAGGTGCGACGATAGGAGCCGACTTCGTTGCGGTCAATGTAGGTAGTATAACGCTCGGGGGGCGTGCGCATGACGCCACCCTTCCAGTCGCCCACGGAGTCACGATTGACCATAAAGGGCACCAACTGGTTGGTATAAATGGGTTTACCATACTTGAGCGTACCATCTTTTTGAATACCCTGAACGTTCCAGCAGCCGGGCACGGCGATGTCGTCCCAACCGGCCACGTCGAAATCAGTCTTGTAGAAGTCGGCGGGACGCTTATCGGGATGATTTACCCAGTTGAATTTCCAGGTACCGTCGAGGCTCTTGTAGTAGGGGGAGTTCTCGGGAAGGACTTTCTTGGCCTGGTCGACTGTGGCAAAATTGAAGAACCAAGCACGGGGCTGTTCCTTATTGAGGGAAAGATTCTGGCAGTCTTCCCACTCATTACCGGTCGGAGCGGCTGCGTCGCCATAGTTAAAGCCGCCCAATGGCGCCGGGATTGCGGCGGAGGCGATTAACGAGGCACCTAAGGCGACACTCAAAAAGATTTTACGCATAGGAATGAATTGATATTGATTTAAGAATTTGGATTATTATATAATATGGTGCAAATATAGGCAAAAAATCGGAAAAGACGAAAAAAGAGACGAAAAAATTTGGAGATGTTATACAAATGCACTACATTTGCATTATTAAAACTTAAACCCGCATTACTTATGAACTCTATATCCACAAGAAAACAGACCTCGTTTCGCTTAAACGCCGAACTCCTCTCCAAACTTCAGGAAGAAGCCAAACTGCGCAACCGGAGCCTTAACAACCTCGTTGAGAGCATCCTGATTACGTTCGTCTCGAAAAAAGAAAAAGAACCGTCTGCCGAAGAAATAAATTTTGCCTCACGCATATACGCCGGAATGGTCGAGGCAAAAAAAATTATCAATGGCGAAAGCAAAGGCTATCATTTAGACGACGTACTCTATGAACTTTGAGGTTTTATTAACCAAGGATTTCATTAAAAGATTGAAAGCCTTGGCTAAGCGATATCATTCGATAAAGGCTGATATACTTGAATTTGAGCAGAGCATAAGCAAAAACCCATTTCAAGGAGTTGAGATAGCGCCAGGTGTGCGAAAAATCCGTATGGCTATCACTTCAAAAGGAAAAGGGAAGTCCGCCGGAGCAAGAATAATTACCTATACAATTATATCATCAGTTGAAACCGGAAAGGTCGTATTGTTTGACATTTACGATAAATCCGATACTTCTTCTGTTGATTCTCAAATGATTTTCAAACTGATTAGTCAATTCATTGAAGAAAACGAACAAATTTGATCTCCATTTCGACCACCGAAAAGTTACGAAATACAATTGATGAGAAAGAAGAAGGAATTGCCCGTACTTGAGGGCGTTGAGATAGAATCGGTTGCCGCCGAAGGCAACGCAATTGCGCGAGTTGACAACCTCGTAGTTTTCATTCCCTACGGAGCGCCGGGCGACGTGGCCACGGTGCGCCTCACCCGCAAGAAACACTCGTATGCCGAAGGGCGCATCGAACGTCTGGAGACGCCGTCGCCCATCCGCGTGGAGCCCCGCTGCGCCCACTTCGGGCTTTGCGGCGGTTGCCGTTGGCAGCATCTGCCCTACGAAAAGCAGTTGGAATACAAGCGCCAACAGGTTGTTGACTGCCTTGACCGCATAGCGAAAGTTGAGCATCCGGAGGTTGCCCCCGCCCTCGGCTCCGAGAGCATCTGGGACTATCGCAACAAGATGGAATACACCTTCTCCAACAAACTTTGGCTGACTCCCGAGCAAATGAAGTCGGGCGAGGAGTTTGCCGACCGCCGCGCCGCCGGTTTTCATATCCCCGGGGCGTTCGACAAGGTGCTCCCGATTGACTACTGCCACCTTCAGGACGCCGGCATAGGCAACGAACTGCGCAATTTCGTCAAAGACTTCGGCAAGGAAAACGACCTGACATTCTACGACTTGCGCAATAACTGCGGCTTGCTTCGCACCCTGATGATACGCACGGCCTCGACCGGCGAGGTGATGGTCCTGATGAGTTTCGGCGAGGATAATCCCGAGGCGATTCAAAAGGTAATGCAGGCCATTTCCGACAAATTCGGCGACCGCATCACGTCGCTGCTCTACGTTGTCAACCTCAAGGCGAACGACACTTTCGGCGACCTGGAGGTGCATACGTTCCGCGGCCTCCCTTACATCACGGAGCAGATGGAGGACCTGCGTTTCCGCGTCGGCCCGAAATCGTTCTATCAGACCAATTCGGCTCAGGCGCTGAGACTATACTCCGTGGCGCGCGATCTGGCCGACCTCAAGGGCGACGAACTTGTCTATGACCTATATACGGGCACCGGGACGATTGCCAACTTCGTGGCCCGGCGCGCCCGCCAAGTCGTCGGCATTGAGTATGTTCCCGAGGCGATTGAGGACGCCAAGGTCAACTCTGAAATTAACGGGATAAGCAACACGCTCTTTTATGCCGGCGACATGAAAGACGTGCTCAACGACGAGTTTATCGAGCGCCACGGGCGCCCGGACGTGATGATTGTCGACCCGCCGCGCGCGGGGATGCACCAGGACGTTGTCGACGTAATTTTGCGGGCCGAACCGCAGCGGATTGTCTACGTAAGTTGCAACCCGGCCACGCAGGCGCGCGACCTCCAACTGCTTGATTCAAAGTATGAAATCACAGTCGTGCAGCCCGTAGATATGTTCCCCCATACGGCCCATATCGAGAACGTCGTGGCGCTCCGTTTGCGTTAAAGAATGTTAACGAAATAAACCATCGGAAATTGAGGCCGTCTTATCTCCGTAAGCAATTAAAAACCACAATAAAACCTAACCGATTATGAAGAAACTTATGATTGCAATGGCGTTCGTCGCCATGACCGCCTCAATGGCAATGGCCCAGACCGACGCCGCAAAATGCGATAAAAAAGACTGTCCCAAGACCGAGCAGTGCGCACAGAAGTGTGACAAGCCCTGCGACAAGCAAAATTGCGACAAGCAGAAGTGCGACAAGCCTTGCAACAAGCCTTGCGACAAGCAGAAGTGCGACATGCAGCAGCGCTCATGTGAGTTCGAAGGCCTCAACCTGACCGACGCCCAGAAGACTCAGATCAAGGCCGTCAAGGAAGAGCAGATGGCCGCCCGCAAAGCCGCCTTTGATGCCAAAAAGCAGGCCAAGCAGGAGCAGAAAGCACAGAAGCGCGGCGACCGTGCCGAAGAGCGCAAGGCCTATCTTGCCAAAATCAAAGCAATCCTGACCCCTGAGCAATACGTTCAGTATCTGGAAAATGCAGTAACTCGCGGCGACCAGCACATGAAGCAGGATATGCGAAAGATGGACCGCCGTTTCGAAGGGAGCAAGAATCGCCCTGTTCGCGACAAAGCGCCCCGCCAGGCCGAACCTCAGAAAATGAAAGACGTAAAAGTTGACAAAAAGTAACAACCCACCTACTTATCTATAAAACAACCACTTAAGCGGCGGCGCTCCGACAAAAGGAGTGTCGCCTTTATTGCGTTAACATTTTTTAACAATGGGGGGGGGTAAAAAATAACATAATAATACGTACCTTTGCACGTTAGATAAGTAATTATCGCACACTAATACAATCATTTTCCACACAAAACTGTCCGCTATCTCTTATGCGAAAGTTACGTATAATACTCGCTGCAATCGCAGTGGGACTGGTCGCCTCCCCCTCCCTGTGCGGGCGCGAGACGGCCTTGAAGACCAATCTCCTCTACGACGCCACAGCCACCGTTAACCTCGGACTGGAGCAGGCCGTCGCCCCCAAATGGAGTATCGACCTCAGCGGCAACCTCAACGCATGGAATATGCGCAAGGGAGCCCGCTGGAAACACTGGTTCGTACAGCCCGAAGCCCGCTACTGGCTCTGTCAGGCGCTCGACGGCCACTTCTTTGCCGCGCACCTGATCGGAGGCTCCTACAACGTGGGCCACTGGACCGACGGAGGCATCTGGGGAATGAAGATTGACCGCTTTGAACGCAACCGCTATCAGGGTTGGTTTGGCGGCGTCGGCGTAGGCTACGGTTATGCCTGGGCCCTCAGCAAGCACTGGAATCTGGAGGCGGAAATCGCCGTGGGCTATATGTATACCCGCTACGACACTTTCGAATGTGAGAACTGCGGTCGCAAAATCAGCGAGAACCGCGATTACAATTACGTTGGACCGACCAAGGCCGCCGTGTCTCTGGTCTATGTATTCTGATTGCCATGCACATGAACCGCAAATTGATACTTACCGCAGCAATCCTGCTCTCAGCCCTGACCGGTTCGGCTAAGGGTATTCAACTTTCGTCGTCCTCGCTCGACGTGGAAAACGGCAAGATGGTCGCCGACATGGTTCTTGACCTGAAAGACGCCCCCGTAAAGTCGCAGCATAAGGTCGTCATGACCCCCTACATCCTTTCGCAAAGTGGCGACTCAATCAGTTTCGAGTCCTATGCGCTCTATGGCCGCCGCAGCCTGATTAACGCTCAGCGCCTCAATCAGCCGATGCCCGCAAAGTGGGCTCAGGCCGCCGCAGCCGACTCGGTCTATAACTTCCACGAAGCCATTGACTACACCCCCGCGCTCAACGGCGCCGAACTGGCCCTGCGCGTCGACAATTACGGATGTGCCAACTGCCTGAAAGAAACCTACTGGCTCAAAGGCCCCAATTGGGAGGCCCCGACGTTTGAACCCTCGGAATTCATTGTATTTGAAGTGCCTACGCAGTCAATCGTCAAGGAACGCGCCGCCTCGGGCCGCGCCAACGTGGAGTTCCCCGTGAACCGCACGGAGTTGCGCCCCGACTTCCGCAATAACGCCGCCGAACTGGCCAAGGTAGCCGCCACCATCGACTCCGTCAAGGACGACCCGGACGTAACCATCACGGCAATCCACGTGAAAGGTTTCGCCTCGCCCGAAGGCTCCTATGCCAACAATACGCGCCTGGCCAAGGGACGTACGGAAGCCCTCTGCCAGTGGATCGAAAACCGCTATAAACTCCCCCACTCGCTGATTCATACCGACTATGAACCCGAAGACTGGGACGGCCTGCGCGACGCCGTCGAAGCCGACCATACGCTCAACAACCGCGACGGCCTGCTCGGCTTCATCACCGACACATCGCTTGAGCCGGACACCCGCGAGTTCAAGATGCGCTCCTACTACCCCAACGACTATAAGCGCCTGCTGACCGAGATTTATCCCTCGCTGCGCCATACGGACTACCGCGTTGAATATACCATCCGCACATTCACCTCGCCCGAAGAGATTTTTGAGGTTATGGAGAAAGACCCGTCGAAACTCACTGCCGCCGAATATTTTGCCGCCGCGCAGACCCTCGACCCCAACGACCCCAAATATGCCGAAGTGCTGACCCTCGCGGCCGTCAACGACCCCAAGAGCGAAGCGGCTAACCTCAACGCAGCCTCCGTGGCTATCAAGAACGGCGACTACGCCGCTGCCGACAGTTTCCTCGAACATGCCGGCCAGAGCCCCGAAGCAAACTACTCGCGCGGCCTGCTCGCCATGGCAACCGAAGACTATCAGGCCGCCGAAAAGGCCCTCCGGAAGGCTGCCGACGCCGGATATGAACCGGCCAAAGCCCTCCTTGAAAAGATTTCTATCCTCAAACAACTTAAGTAATAAATAAACAATCACATCTTTTATATGAAAAAGTTACATTTCCTCTCTGCAGCCCTCATGGCCCTGGCCCTGACCGCCTGCAACGACGACCCGACCGCCGATCCTAAACCCCTTGGCCCCTCGGGAGAAGCCGCCGGCAAATACATGGCCATCAACTTCCGAAATGCCGACTCGCGCGCCCTTGCTGACGACGCAATCGACTTTGAGGAAGGCAACGGAACGGAAGACGAGAACGCTATTGCCCCCGGCCAACTCCACTTCCTCTTCTTCGATAACTACGGCAACCCCTTCATGATGACCACGGGCGAAATCAGCGGTACGATCAAGACCGACGAAGATGGCGCCGCAACCAACTGGGTTAAGCCCATGAAAATCGACGGTAACATCACCAACGATAACCTCAACCCGAGTTCCGGCAACTCAGTGCTCGTGCTCGGTAGCCCCGACGGCGTTTACGAAGGCAAAATGCCCTCGCGCATCATGTGTATCGCCAATGTTGACGACGCAACTATGATGCAAATGTATGTCAACAAGTCAGTTGACCAGTTGCTTGACTATGATGTTAGCGTCAATGCCGTTGCGCCTATCCACAACACCCTGACCAACAACCTCGGCAACTTCATCATGACCAGCGCAACCTACTGGGAAGGCGCCGACATTATCTGCTGGGCCGACATCGACCCGCAGAACATCTGCGCCAACTCCGACCTGGCTCGCAAGAACCCCGTGCAGATCTACATCGAGCGTCTGGCTTCAAAGGTAACTGTTAAGTCTTTCCCCGCCGACCCGCGTGTTAAGGACGTCACCGGAGAGCCCATGGAATTCTCCTATTACTACTATGACGAAGATACAAAGCAGGTTCTTCAGAGCACCCCGAAAAACATCATTATGGAACCCGTAGGTTGGGGCCTCAACAACAAGGCTAAACGCATCTTCGGCATCAAGCACCTCCTCCACCGCGACAACAACAATACGCTCTACTCGCCCTACTTCGAGGATTGGCGCGACTTTAACCGCAACGGTCGCTCTTATTGGGCTACCACCACTTCCCGCAGCGGCTTCACTCAGTTCATTCCCGACACTATCTCATCTCCCGCCGGCGAAGTCGTTTACCTCTTTGCCAATACCCGCGACCCCTTCCTTCATGGCGACGGCGTGCGCGGTCTTGACAACGTGCGCGGACGTGTAAACTTCGCTTGGACCGACGCTACGAAGATTCTCTTCGCTGCTAAGCCCCACATTGTTGAAGCCGGCCAGACCGAATATGAAGCCGATGCTCCCGGCGACCAACTGATGTCTTATGGCGGCGAATTCTACACTCCGGAAGCCCTCTGCCGCGTGCTTGAGCGCAACAACCCCGGAACGCGTATAGCATTTGCCCGTATCACCCGCACCACCGACGAAGACGGTCACTTCAAAGTTAACTTCTACACGCTCGGAGCCGGCGCCGCTTCCTTCCAGGGCCGCGACATCACCGACCCCAAGACCGGCGAAGTTCTTGAAATCGACGCTACTCCGCTGCAAGATTCTCCCACCGTTCAGTACTGGAACGGTCTGGCTTACTACATCATCAACATCTCCAACAAGATTTATGCCACCAAGGGCACGAATAAGGGTAAAGAGATGTTCGGCCTTGTCCGCAACGCGTCCTACGTCTACGACCTGACCGAATACATCGGCCTCGGAACACCCGTTCCCGCTCCCGAAGCACCGACCGACGTTGAAAACCCCTCGGAGTCTGACACCTACGTAGCAGCCAAACTCAACATTCTCAACTGGCGCCTCGTTGCTAACGAACATAAACTCCAGTAAGAATCGCTGACCTAAATCGCAAAATCACGGACGCCCCCGCCGGGGCTCGCAAAACCCTCGCCGGGGGCGTCCTTCCCTTATTAAAATAAACGCATTATCCCATTTACTTCATAAACGATTGATGATGAAACTTAAACATACACTTCTTGCCGCTATCGCCGCCTTGGGATTCACCTCCTGTGGTCTCATCAACGACGAAAGCGACTGTGTGGAGTCGGTCAACGTATTTGAGTTCACCTACGACAGGAACCTCAAATTTGCCGACGCGTTCAGCGCAGAAGTCAAGTCCGTTACCCTTCTCGGTTTCGACCAATCGGGTACCCTGGTCTATGCTCAGCGCGCACGTCAGTCGGAAATGGGGCCGGACGGCAACAAACTCACTGTCAACCTCGAACCCGGTAAATACCAATTCCTCGTTTGGGGCGGCGACTATGATACACACTTCAACATTGCCGACGCCAAAATCGGCCAAAGCAAACTGACGGACTTCACCTGTCAACTCCTTACTGAAGCATCCCATCCCGACTCTCCCTCCGCACCGCAGACCCACGGCCACAGCGCCAACCGCCTGGAACACCTCTTCCACGCGCTCGTGACCCTCGACCTGCCCTACGCCTCTCCCTCCAATCCCGCTCACCACAAAATCAACCTCACGAAGGATACGAACACTATCCGCGTGATGCTCCAGCAGCAGAGCACTGCCTCCGAACTGAGCGCCGACGACTTCATCTTCGAAATCACCGACCGCAACGCTCACCTCAACCACGACAACACTATGCACTCGGACATGACCAAGGGCCACGTTATGTATCACCCCTGGGCTACATCCGAGGCCTCTACCGATTATAGCACCGGCTCGCGCGCTGATGCTGCCGACGGCCGCATCAACGTGGTCCTCGCAGAACTGACAACCAGCCGCCTGCACCCTGACAACAACACGACCCTGACCGTGCGCAAGCGCGATACGGGCAAGTTGCTCTTCTCGATTCCCCTGCAGAAGTTCGCCCTGATGATTCGCAACAGCAACTTCGCCTCTATGGACCCCGAAGAGTATCTCGACCGCCAGGACGACTTCTCGCTGACCTTCATTCTCGACGAAAATCAGCAATGGGTTGCAGTGGAAATCAACGTGCTCAACTGGCGCGAAGTCTATACTAAGACTAACGTTAACTAACCCTCTCCCCCTCCTCCCCCCCCTTTCTCCTCAACATAAACCACTCAAAATCAATTTCTAAATGAACGCTCAAACCGTTAACAGCATGCTGAAAAGCCTCCGCCTGACCGCTGCCACCACCCTGAAGATGGCTGCCGCGGCCCTGACGGTCTGCGCCCTTTCGGCCTGCGACGACAAAAACGAGCCTGAAACGCCTGATAACCCCCTGCTTTCCGAGGGCCATACCTACATCTCGATGATGGTCAGCACCGGCGGCGCCTCTTCGCGCGCCGACCAGTGGGAAGGCCCGACCTGGGGCGACTTCTATACCGAGGAAGTTTCTTCGAAGTTCGAGCGCACAATCGACCCGACGAAGATTCACGTTGCGCTCTATGACTCCGAAGGCAAAACCTTTGCCAACCTCGACTCCGACGGCGCCGAATCGAACGTCAGAATCAACACGATTAACGAAGATGAAGGCCTCTATCAAATCTTCTTCGACGTTACCGAACTCGAACTTGAGGAAGGTAAGGAATATGTGGCCGCCGTCATTGCCAACTATAACGGTCGCCCCGACGCCGAGACCATCAACGAAAATACGTTTAACCTCCAGACCCTTATCGGCGCCAACGGAGGCAAAACTCCGACTGACTACTACAAGGGACGTATGCCGATGTTCGGCTTTATCCGTTGGACTTACGGACACTATGCCGACCCGGAAGATATCGAGGAAATCCCGGTAATCGGACGCATTGAACTGCTTCGTGCGGTATGCAAAATTGAAGTGATGCTCGGCGACCCCGCTATTCACCCCCAGTGTAAATATATGACCCTTGATACGGGCAAAGACGCCCCGCATCTGGCCTACGTTCGCGGACGCCATATCAACACTCGTGGCCACGTAGCCCCGGCCAAGTCGACCTGGCTCGACCCGATGAAGCAGACAACGAGCAACCTGTCGTTTCAGGAATCATTCTATGAACTTACCGGCAACCGCTGGACCTCGGAGGATTCCGAACATCTCTATCTGCCCGCCAAATCGGCTGACGCAAAGATGTTTTATATCTATCTGCCGGAAGCGTCGGGACTCAGTATGAACCCGAACTTCGACGCCCTGCGCCTGACCGTAACCGTCAACTACAACAACCCCGACGAGGACACCCCGCCCCGAAGCATCACGGGCACCCTCTTCCCCTCGATTGCCTACGACCAGGAACAACAACAGTATCCGGCCTACAGCAACTTCAACCGTTGGAAACTAACCCGAAACCATATCTATCGGTTCGTAATCACCGACATAGCCAACGAAACCGGCCTGAAATATAACGTCTCGGTTGCCGGCGAGCAGGCGGTCAACGTTCCGACCTTTGATTGACCCTAACTATTATGAAACTACGAAACTTTAAAATAAGTCTGATCTGCGCGACGCTGGCGGCCCTTGTCGGTCTCAGCGCCTGCGTCGACGATTATCTATACAAGTCGGTCAACGGCAAACTTGAGCCGGGGACTCCCGTAGAAATCTCGCTCGGGCTTCAGATTCCCGACGCTAAGGATGCTGCGGTTGGTTCGCGTGCGTCGACCGAAACCGAAACCGACCGCACGGTCTATGACCTCTATCTCTTTATCTTCAATCAGGAGACGAAGCAACTGAAGACTAAATATTACTTCTCGTCGATCAGTTCTAAATCAGAAATCTCCTGCGACCCGGCGTATAGCACCACCGGCTCGGCCGTAATCAAGCGCGACTCGCGCACGGCCGGTAAGATTGAACATATCCATACGTCGGCCGGCCCGTCGCGTATCCTTGCGGTAGCCAACTGTAACCGTAAGGGTTCGGCGATGATTCTCGATAAACTCAACAAGGTTGAGAATCTCAACGACCTCCGCAGCATCTTGGTTTCAACGGTCGACCCCGACTCGAAACAGCCTGACTTCGAGCAGTCGCTGACCGTTATGAGCGGTTACTACTGCGACGACGATGCCGACCATAACGCCAACCACCTGACTACCCCCTGCGACTTCGTTAACGACGAAGACCCCAACCATAGCCATAAGGGTTACGTCGATATTGAATCGGAAACACTTCCCGGCACCGTTTGGGTAACTCCCCTGCGGTCGCGCGTGAAGTTCATTATTGTGAGCGACTGCCCCAAGGGCAACGACCAGGTTCCCGCCGGCCATTTCGTACTCGACAGTTGGCAGGTTTATAACCTACCGGGACGCACCCCGCTCTTCTGCCGCGGATATTCCGACGACGTTGAGCCCCTTGAACCCACACCCGTCAAGTCGCTCGTGACCACCCGTTTCGATAACGGCTCGGAAGTGACGAAAGACGACGGCACGACCTATCAGGATACGGACGAAGTTTTCGGCTTCAACTTCTTCGTTGCCGACAACCATCCCGGCAAGGGCGACGCCGAGAAAATCAAGACCTACGGCGACCGCGCCGCCTGGACCGGCGAGGATTACTCAACCACGACCCCTCCCGACGAAAAAAACTATACCAACGCCCCGGCCGGCTCTACCTACGTGGTTCTTCGCGGAACTTACAACGGTGCGTCGTACGTAACCGAAGCCGGCTCGAACGAAAAGGTACTTAAAAACGTTTCCGGCAACGTAACTTACACGATTTTCCTTGGCCACGACTCAGAACATGACTTCACTGACTTCAACACCTACCGCAACTATAACTACACCTACACGGTTAAGGTCAGCGGCGTGGACAAGATTACCGTTGAGGTCAACCACGACATCGAAGACCGCCCCGATGCCGAAGGCGATATCATCTCGACTACGTCAAGCGTTGTAACCCTCGATGCGCACTACGAACAACGCGTAATCACCGTTACGAAGCAAAGCATTATCGACGCAATCGCGGCCGATAACCTCCAGGTGAGCGTCACCGTGCCCCTCTTCCGCGTGACCCGCCGGGCATATAAATATAACCCCGACGCGCCCGATGCCGACCCCAACAATGCCCTCCCCTTTATGGAATGGCTTGAGTTCTACGAACATAAGCCTACCGAACTTGACCGCAAATATATCCACTATACGGACGCGCGCGGCAACGGAGCGCAGAAAAATACTCTGGACGTCAAGAAATTCCTGAAACGCCTGTATGAATATTCCAAGGACGCTTCAGCACCCGATGACCTGACCTTCACCGTGTTCTTCGACGAATATCTCTACAAGAACAACCCCGCAACGGGTCAGGAAGTAACCTGGCAGGACCTTCTTCGCGACGGCCAGTCGCGCCGCTTCACGATGTTAGGCACCTCCAAGTTCTCCAAGGACCATAACAGTTCCTACACCACGTCGGGCACCACCTTCGTGCAGCGTTGTATGCAGACCATCTACGACGTTGATATGGCCGGACTTAAACAAGGCTGGGCAACCGAAGTGATTGAGGAAGACATCTTCGAAGCCGGCAATCCCGGTGTACCTTCCGATATGTTTAGCCGAACGCCCGCCTACCAATACAACAAGAATGTGGCGTTTGAGGTATCCAAGTTCGGACGCCAAAACTGCTGGCGTGCAAATTCCGGACCGGGACACGATACCTGGCAATACAAACTTCTTATCAACGACGACGGCTATCTGAAAACTCCTACGGCTAAAGGTAAAGACGTCTTAAAGAACGAAACCAACCTGCTCTCCGCCTGTATGCAGCGTAACCGCGACATCAACGGCAACGGCTTTATTGACCGCGAGGAACTCGTTTGGTACATCCCTTCGCTCGAACAGATGCAGTTGCTCTATATTGGCTACGGTGCATTGACCGACGACGTCCAACTCTATAATGCACAGCGCGAACGTCAAGCCGGCAATGTGGATGCTGTAAGATATCAGAATCGCCACTACCTCACCTCCAGTCTTAACAAAATCTGGACGGAAGAGGGCGTATCGTTCAGCGGCTTAGGCCTGAACGTCACTGACCCCACCTCATGGGAATATGACAAGAATCTCTACGTCAGATGCGCCCGCTCACTCGGAACGAGCGGTGAGCATCTCGACGGTATCCCCTGGAACATTCAGGATTACCCGGAATATCAGTTCGAGTCAATCTATGAGTACACCCCCTATGAGCGTGAAATTGAAGAAGTTGACAACGGCGAACTGACGAAATATAAGAACCATAAGCGCGGACGTATCACGATGCGCTACCTTAACCCCCAGTCGCTCATCAACGTGCCCCGTTTCACGGAAACGCCCGGCCTCGTAAACTCCTTCTCGGAAAATAACTTCCCGACTTTCCAGTTTGAGATTGCCGACACCGTAATCGCTATCAGCGAAGGAAGCACTAACTTTTCCGTGAACCAAAACCAGATGGAAACGCTCTATTCGAATCTTAAGAATGAAGCGGACTTCTCGCCCTGTAACCTTATCGGTCCGGGTTGGCGCCTGCCTACTATCACCGAGTTGACCGTGATGCAATGGGCCTGGAACGAAAACTGGACCGGCAAAGCAAACATTTCGCAAGACTTCCTGAACGACCCCGACTTCAAGCAGAAATTCCCGAATATGAACCAAGGCAACATAGGAAGTTACCTCTGGCATGCGTTCGTTCACAGTTCGGAAAGCATGAACCTGTTGTCGCGAACTGAATACTACTATCGATATGTGGGTCAGAATGGTCTATACCCCTCATTTAATGATAGAGTCCGAACATATCATGTGTTTGAAAAGACCGGAAGTTCGGGTAAATTCTCAATCGATGTACGCAACCTGAGCACTCACTCAAACAATATGGCAATTCGTTGCGTAAGATCTTATACAGCCGCTCAAGCCAATGCACCTGCCCAAGCACCTTCTGCCACTCGCGCTGCTGCTAAGCGCGGGGTGCGCAAAAAATAGCCCTGCAACCTCGGCCCCCGCTGAGGAGTATCCGTTGCCCTCCGTGCCCTCGGAAATTACCGAGCCCCACGAGAGGGCTTCGGTTATATGCGCCCGTTTTTGGGACGACGCCCGCTTTCTCGACTCGGCGCCTGACTCCGTGAGCCCCGCCCTTGAGCAGGCTATGGCCAACTTTGCGGCCATCGCGACGATGGCCGACTCGCCCGACTCCGTGAGCCTCGGAATCCGCAAGATGATTCAAAAGGGAGGCCAAGAGCGAGTGATGAACCTTGCCGAACGCTACCTCTTCCACCCCAACTCGCCGATGCGCTCCGAGGAGACCTTCCTGCTCTTCCTCGACGCCGCGCCCGGCTGGGAGCGCTCAGGGATGCTCCGCGAGCAGGTGCTCAAAAACCGCGTCGGCACTCCCGCTGCCGACTTCCCGTTTGTCGACTCCCGCGGACGCAAGGGGACGCTCAGCGAGTTTGTGAAAACCCATGGCGAAACCTTTGTCTACTTCTTCGACTCGGAGTGTAACGTCTGCAAGAGCCTGATTCCGAGGGCTGCCGAAGCCGCCGGAGAGCGCGCCGTCCTTGCCGTTTGTCCCGAAGTCAACGCCGCGCAGTTTGAGGAAGACCTCACCCTCTTCCCCGAGGAGTGGACGGTGGTTCGCGACCTCGGCCAAATCGACGCCGACGACCTCTACATCTTCCCCGCCCTCCCCTCCGCCTACCTCATCGCCCCCGACCTCACCGTCCAAGCCAAAGACCTCCCCCTCTAAAGGAAAGGCGCCACCAAGGGAAAGGCGGCGTCCCGCCGCCGTCGCGGAATGCAATCACACTCTGCTTTGGCGGCGGCGAGGACGCCGCCTTTCCCTTGAAGATCATCGTCACCGCAAAGCCAAAAGTAAATCCTCAACCCCCAACAATCAAGATGGAAACTGATGAGACAGCCTTCTACTCGCCGCTAAAGGAAACGGAATACACATTCAAGGACAATCTTCCTCATGCGCATCAAAAAGGTGTTTATCAATATGTTACCTTCAGATTGGCCGACTCTCTCCCAAAATCCGTATGCCAAGAGTTAAACACCCGGCTTGAAAAATTCAAGGAGATGAATCCGACACCGTGGACTTCAGAGACTCTTTATCAATACCGGAACCTCATAGGAAAACTGGAGTCACGGTTGCTTGATAAGGGCTACGGGTCCTGCATCCTTAAAAACCCGTCAATCAGGGCGATTGTAGAAAAAGCCATTCATCATAACGATGGAAAAAAATATGACTTGTTGGCTTACGTGATTATGCCTAATCACGTTCATCTTCTCATACGACTCCGGGAGGAATATACCGTTACGTCAATAATACAACCCCTTAAATCCTTCACTGCGCACCAAATAAACAAAGAATCGGGCCACAAAGGACCAATTTGGATGAAACGTTATTATGACCGTATGGTAAGAAATCCCGCTACACTTGAGCATTACATAAAATACATTTCCTGCAATCCGGGCCACCTCCCTCCTACTGCTTATACCCTCTATCTGGCATAAGGGAAAGGCGGCGTCCCCGCCGCCGTCACCGGAAAAGCAAGGAAAAACGGCGTCCCCGCCGCCGTCATCGGTGCGATTCATTTTTCTTCTGCTCTGGCGGCGGCGAGGACGCCGCCTTTCCCTTGGTAGCGCCAAGGGGGATTTCGTCAAAAATGCTGTTTTGGTGGTCAAAAAGGGAACCGGGAGGGAATTTGTGGTAGAAAAGGTGAATTTTCGTTTTTTTATGTGGCGGGAATTGTTTAAATTTGCAGTTGATTTTATACACTCACGTAACAACATTTTAAGGGAAAAAAGATACATAATGAAACAACTTATGAAGCGTAATTTCCAATTACCCGCTGTCGCAGTGGCCGTTACGGCCCTCTTGTCCATGACCGGCTGCAGCAAGAACGACCAGGCTGCCCAGATGGCCGCCATGATGAATCAGGCTCCGACCCTGTCAGTTATGACCGTAGAGCCCTCAAGCATTGAACTCGAAAGCCAGTATCCCGCAACAATCAAGGGCAAAACCGATATCGACGTGCGCCCGATGGTCAGCGGCAACATCGTCGCCGTCCACGTTGACGAAGGCGCCCACGTTAATAAAGGCCAACTGCTGTTCACGATTGACCAGGTGCCCTATCAGGCTGCCGTAGAGCAGGCTCAGGCCGCCGTCAACGTTGCGCAGACCGCCGTGCAGACCGCCGAAATCTCAGTTGAGAGCAACCGCGCCCTCCGCGCCAAAAACATTATCAGCGAGCACGCAATGCAAATCAGCGAGAACCAACTCGCTCAGGCCAAGGCTCAACTGGCTCAGGCAAAGGCCGGCCTTGTCAACGCCAACAAGAACCTGAGTTACACGCAGGTGACGGCCCCCTCGTCGGGCGTCGTAGGCTCGATTCCCTTGCGTGTTGGCGCGCTGGCTTCGCCGAGCGGTCAGCCGCTGACCACCGTCAGCGATAACTCGCAGGTCTATGCCTACTTCTCGCTGACCGAGCGTCAGATTCTCGACCTCACTGAAGGGGGCGCAAAGAGCCTCAATGCCGCAATCGCCGCAATACCCGAAGTTGAACTCAAACTCGCCAACGGCTCAATCTATCCGCAGAAGGGCAAAATTTCGACCGTCAGCGGCGTAATCGACGCCTCGACCGGCGCCTCGACGGTCCGCGCTCTCTTCAACAACGAAAACGGAGTGCTCCGCTCGGGCTCTACCGGCCAGATCATTATCCCCGAGACCTTCAACGACGTAATCGTGATTCCCCAGACCGCCACGGGCGAAATTCAGGGCAACAAATACGTGATGATTGTCGACAAGGATAACGTGCTCCACCAGCAGACTATTCAGATTGACCCGCTGCAGGACGGCAAGAACTACGTAGTTACCGAAGGCCTCACCGCCGGCGACCGCATCGTAACCGAAGGAATCGGCACCAAGGCCCGCAACGGAATCACCATCAACATTGCCGGCGAAAAGCCCGCCGAGGCCCCCGCCGCTCAGGCTCAAAAATAAAAATTCATCCATTCGCATCCTTAAACGATGAAATTAGATACATTTATTAACCGCCCGGTCCTCTCGACGGTTATCTCAATCTTCATTGTGCTGTTAGGACTCATAGGCCTGGCCTCGCTTCCTATCACGCAATTTCCGGACATCGCGCCGCCTACAATCTCCGTTTCGACCCAGTATCCGGGCGCAAACGCTCAGGCAGTGCTCAACTCCGTGATCGCCCCTCTCGAGGAGTCGATCAACGGCGCCGAAGGCATGACCTACATGGAATCAAGCGCCACCTCCA
>CAYUGU010000030.1:0-2211 GCA_964444345.1 uncultured Bacteroides sp. | reverse complement strand
AGCAGGGTTTTGACCCGAACATGGCCGCCGTCGACGTGCAAAACCGCGTGGCCAAGGCAACGAACCTGCTGCCGGCCGAAGTGGTCCAGGTAGGCGTGACCACCCAGAAGCGTCAGAGTTCGATGCTCGTGGGTATCGCCCTCTATGACACTACGGGCGTCTACTCGCAGGAGTTCCTCGATAACTACATGAAAATCAACGTGGTTCCGCAACTCCAGCGCGTATCGGGCGTAGGCGACGTAATGTGTATGGCCGCCGACTATTCGATGCGAATCTGGCTGAAGCCGGAAGTGATGGCCCAGTATGGCCTCGTGCCGACCGACATCTCCGCAGCCATCGCTGAACAGAACGTCGAGGCTGCCCCCGGCACCTTCGGCTCGCAAGGCAACCAGTCGTTTGAGTACACCATGCGCTACAAAGGCCGCCTCGTGACCCCCGAAGAATTCGAGAACATCGTAGTGCGCGCCTCGGCCAACGGCGATGTGCTCTACCTGAAGGACGTTGCCGACGTAGAGATGGGCCGCGTGACCTACGGGTTCCGCAATATGCTCAACGGCTATCCTTCGTCGTTTGCAATGGTGTTCCAGACCGCCGGCTCCAACGCTACGCAGATTATCAACGACTGTCTTGCCGAAGTTGACAAGATGAAAGCCGACCTTCCCGCCGGCCTCAACTTCGCCGTCCCGATGAACAATAATGACTTCCTCTATGCGTCGATTCACCATGTGGTTCAGACGCTTATCGAGGCGTTCATCCTTGTGTTCCTCGTGACCTACCTCTTCCTGCAGGATATCCGCTCGACCATTATTCCCGCAATCGCAATCCCCGTAGCCCTTATCGGCACGTTCTTCCTGATGAACCTCATCGGCTTCTCGGTCAACCTCATCACGCTTTCGGCCCTCGTGCTGGCAATCGCCATTGTGGTCGACGACGCGATAGTCGTGGTCGAGGCGGTCCATGCGAAACTCGACGTCGGCTATAAGTCGGCACGCAAGGCCGCCATCGATGCCATGGCCGAAATCGGCGGCGCCATCATCTCGATTACGCTCGTCATGATGCTCGTGTTCATCCCCGTATCATTCATGAGCGGCACTGCGGGCGTCTTCTACCGCCAGTTCGGTCTGACCATGGCAATCGCCATCGGCTTCTCGGCCATCAACGCCTTGACCCTCTCGCCGGCCCTCTGCGCCGTCTTCCTCAAGCCGCATAAGAGCGAAGAGGATGAGACGAACGCAACCCTCGGCGCCCGAGTGAAGGAAAACATCGCCGACTCGGCCCGCAAGACCGGCTCGCGCTTCGTCTTCCCCGCGTGGGTGACCACCCTGCTGCTGATTGCTACGGTAACCTTCATGGTTCTCGACTGGTATAGTTTCGAAAACGTAACCAAGAGCCTGATTGCCTGCGTAGTGGCCGTGTTTGCCCTCATCGGCCTCTTCTCGCGCCGCTTCCAGGACGCTTTTGAGCGCGTCTTCAGCCGCCTGAGCACGGGCTATCGCAAGAGTTCCCACTTCTGGATGCGCCACAAGGTGACTTCGTTTGCCGCCGTGGTTATCAGCATCGGCCTGCTCGTATGGTTCATGCAATCAACTCCGACCGAACTCGTTCCGGCCGAAGATACCGGTACACTCTTCTGTATGGTCGATATGCCTCCGGGCACCTCCCAGGAGCGCACAATCGAGACCATGGACAAGGTTCAGGGCGTCCTCTCTCAGATTCCTGCAATCGAGTATGCCCAGCAGATTGTAGGCTACTCGTTCATTGCCGGCCAGGGTTCGACCTACGGCACGTTTATCATCAAGTTGAAAAACTGGAGCCAGCGCGGAAAGGACGAAAGCGCCAATGCCGTTTTGGGCCGCATCTACGCAATGACCTCGCAAGTGGTCAAGGACGGACGCGTAATCGCCTTCGCCCCGCCGATGATTCCCGGCTTCGGCACGACCAACGGCTTCGAACTCAAGATGCAGGACCGCACCGGCGGCGACATCAACGAGTTCTACGCCATAGTCCAGAACTTCCTTGCCGAACTTAACCAGCGCCCCGAAATCGCGCAGGCAATGACGACGTTCAACCCGACCTTCCCGCAATATAAGGTCGACATCGACGCCGCCAAGGTTAAGCAAGCCGGCCTCAGCCCCTCGCAGGTTCTCTCGGCCCTCCAGGGCTACTATGGCGGTATGTACGTCTCCAACTTCAACCGCTTCGGTAAGATCT
>CAYUGU010000029.1:0-25390 GCA_964444345.1 uncultured Bacteroides sp. | reverse complement strand
TTCTTATAGGTAAGAATCGCTATAAACATACGTTATTATCATTTGATGGTTTATGGTGTAGTCACCCAATATGTCAAATTTGCTTAGAAAATTTGGTAAACTGCCGGGTTAGTTAGGGTGAAGTGGGGAGGGCGTCGCGGGCGAGGAGGGGGGCGATTTCGGGGTCGCGGCCGCGGAAGCGGCGGTAAAGTAGGGCAGGATGTTCGGTGCCTCCTTTTTCGAGGATTTCGCGGCGGAAGGCGAGGGCGGTTTCGCGGTCGAAGATTCCGCGCTCTTTGAAGAGCGAGAATGCGTCGGCATCAAGAACTTCGGCCCATTTATATGAGTAATAGCCGGCAGCGTATCCTCCCGAAAATATATGGCCGAAGGTGGGCGAAATCATCGTGCCCTCAACCGCGGGGAAGATACGCACTGGGTCGATTGCCCCGTTTTCGAATTGCTCTACGTCGGGAATCTCCGCGGAGATTATTGAATGCCAGGCCATATCGAGGAAGCCGAAGTTGAGTTGACGCATGCAGGCGTAGGCCGCGCCGAAGTTGGCGGCGGCTTTCAGGCGGTCAATCATCTTTTGCGGCAACGGCTCTCCGGTTTGATAATGGCGGGCAAAGGACTTCAGAAATTCCGGTTCAGTCAGGAAATTTTCATTGAACTGCGAGGGGAGTTCCACGAAGTCGCGAAACACGTTAGTGCCTGCCAATGACTGATAGTTGGCGCGGGTCAACAACGCGTGGAGCGCGTGGCCGAACTCATGGAGCAGGGTTCCGACCTCGCCGGGAGTGAGCAGCGACGGGTGGTCCTTGCCCGGCTTGGTGAAGTTCATAACAATGTTGACCAAGGGGCGTGTCCGGCCATCGGCTTCGCGAAACTCGGTCATCCACGCTCCGGGGCTCTTGCGGCCGGCGCGCGGGAAGAAGTCGGTATAGAGCAAACCGAGGACAGAGCCGTCGGAATCTGTTGCTTCAAAGACTTTTACGTCAGGATGATAGGTCTCCACGTCGGTTCGCTCACTGAGCGTTATTCCATAGAGCCGTCCGGCCAGGTCGAAGACTCCGCGGGCAACCGCCGAAAGTTCAAAATAAGGGCGCAGTTGCTCTTCGTCAAAGTCATGGAGATGCTTGCGGAGGCGGTTGGCATGGTAAGAATAATTCCAGGGCGTAATCTCCTCACCGGCAAATTCGCGCAGGCGTTGCAACTCGGACTTCAGCGCCGGGGCGTAGGCCTCTCGGAGTTTATTGAGCAGGGAGTAAACCCCCTCGGGAGTCTGCGCCATAGTGCGCACCAGTTTGAACTGAGCGAACGATTCGAACCCGAGCATCCGGGCCATTTCGAGGCGCAGGGCGGCAATCTCCTTCATCACCTCCACATTTGAGAACTCGCCGCTGCGGTTGCGCGAACTGTACATCATATAGAGTTCGTGGCGAAGGTCGTCAAAGGGCGACAGCCGCATGAATGTCATATAAACGGGCTGGTCGAGAGTCAGCAGATAGGGTGCCTCCGAGCCTTCTGACTTGGCCGTTTGGGCGGCCTGGTCGATGAGCCATTGGGGGAGCCCGTCAATTTGGTCCTCACGGAGCGGGAAGCGATAGGTTGCGAGTTCTTTCTTGACGTTTTGGCTGAAAGTAGTTGTCAGTTCGCTCAGGCGTGCCGTCAGTGCCGCAAAGCGTTTGCGTTCATTTTCAGGCAGGTTTGCACCCGAGCGAGTGAATCCGAGGTAGGTCTTCTCCAGGAGGGTCTGCTGTTCGGCCGAAAGGCCCTCGGGCTTGGCGTCATAGACCGCCTTAACCCGCTCAAAAAGTGGGCGGTTGAGCGAAATGCGGCTTGAAAAATCGCTCGTGAGTGCTGAAATCTCCATCGCGATTTCCATCATCCGCTCGTCGGCGTCGGCTGACAGGAGCGGGTAGAAAACGCCGAGGGCGCGGTCGAGGTCACGGCCCGAACGTTCCAAGGCTTCTATTGTGTTTTCAAACGACGGGGCCTCAGTATTGGCCGTAATCTCGTCGACCTCGGCCAAAGCGCGGGCAATCGACTCTTTGACTGCCGGGACGTAATCGTCGGCATTTATAGCGGAAAAAGGAGGGGTCTTGAACTCCTCCAGCAGGGGGTTATTCATAGTCAACAATCAGGGGGATAATAGTTATGTCAACGCCGGCGTCGGCAAGAATGTCGGCGTCGCCGCGCAGGGCTGCAAGCAGTTCCTTCGGCTCGGAGGAGAAGAGCCGGTAAAAATTGAGGGCTTCGCGCATCTGTCCCATAGCCAGGGCAAGGTGGCCCATATTCAGATAGTCAGTGGGCGAGGGCGTTTCGAGCGACATCAGCCGGTCGTAATACTTCCGCGAGGTCTCGAAGTCGTGGTTAATAAAGGCGCTCCAGGCAATAGGCCGCAGCGGCTTGGTCGACGTTTCGTCCATAAATTCAGCCTTGTAGAAACTATGGAGCGCTTCGTGGAAGTTGCCAAGGTCGAGATGACAGTAGCCTATGCGCAGGGCGTTTGAGGCCGAATCGGGTTCAAGCACCTCCAGGCGGGTAAACGCTTCAAGAGCCTTTTCGGAGCGTCCGGCAGCGCGATAGGCAAGTCCCATCTGGCGCAAGGTCCAGGGAGAATCCGGATGGGTCATATCCGCTTTCTCAAAGGCTTCGGCGGCTTCGAGCGGGCGATTGGTCTTGCGCAGGGCGAGGCCGAGTTTTTGCCATGACTGAGTGTCGGGCGCTACAAGCCGGAAGAGTTCGATAGCCTCATTCCAATGCTCATGTTTGAAGAAAAATTCGGCAACAAGCCGTCGCTTTTCGTCCGAGCGGAAGTCGTCCGCCAGGGCCGGAATGCCGACCGGGTTGATTATGCCCGCAAACGGGTCGATAAACTCGCCCTTTCGACGGAACAGGCGGAAAAAGCGGTAGAGGTCCTGAATATAACGCGTAAGCAGCGAGCGTCGCTGTTGCTCCTCCGGTAGAAGTTCGCTCTCGGCCAGTTCGGCAAGGTTTACGTTCGCCTGGTCCAACTGGGCGGTGATTGCCTGCTTATGGGCGTCGGGCAACTTATTGAGCGACAGGATAAACGAGTATTTGTCGCTATCGCACATTGTCGGGGCCAGGCTGACCATTTCGCCCATGGTGATGTCATGGCCAAGCGCTTCTACAACCTCGCTGCGGTCGGTCTCGAAGGGGAGGAACCATGCCGAGGGATGATTGAAAAACGCATAGCCCTTGAGCATCGAGAACATGCTGAAAAAGAGGTCGCCCCCCTCGCTCTGCATCTCCGAGAGTTTTTCGAGTTTCGACTGCAGGCCGCTCTGGCGCAGTTTTTCCTCCCATTCGGGATTCATTTCGAGCGGCTCTTCGGGGTTATTTATATGCTTGTAGAAATCGGGGCGGAGTTTCATCATCTCGGGGATGATTTCCTGCTGCATTTGGCGCGATATTTTCTCAACGTCGGCCGTGCGAATCAGTTGAAGCAGAGTGTGTTCAACGTCGAGCGACCATTTTGACGACTCCCTGAGCGTTTCCAGTTGGAGATTGACCGCCGGGGAGTTGGAGCGCCTGGGCCAACGGGCCATCACCAGGACGGCGCCAACCGTTGCGCGGACTTGAACGGCCACAGAGTCGGCTCGGGCTGCGCGCAGAAGGGAGAGAAGGGTCCGTTCGCTATAGAACTGCAGGGCGTTGAGTGTCAAGGCGCTGACAATCAGCAACCTTTGGCGCTCGGGACGCTCAGGGTCAGCAATAGCCTCATAGAGGCGACCGGCGTCGTCGGCAGTCAGCGGAACGGTTACCCATACGCGTTCAAACACTCTGCGCTCGGCTTGCTCTACGGCCTGACGACGCTTGGCCGTCTCGGCCTGCGGAAGCCCGGCAAGGGCAAACGCCGAGGCGCCTGCCGCCGTCTGTGCCATTTGCTCCAGCAGGGCTCCGATAGTATCGGCCGGGCGCAGACGTTCGGTCCGCGCCGTATTGTAATATAGAGTAGGGGTATCGATTATTTCCTTTTCGCGAATCGCCAGGTCGAGTGCTGAGTAGATTCGGCTGCTGATGCCCGCAATCTGCTCCTTGCGCCCGGGGTCGGGATTGCCTGTCATCGCGTAGGCTATAATGCGGTTATAGTCCTCGGCGGCGTTCTCGATTTCGCGCCTCAGTTCGGAGGCCGAGCCGGGAGTAAGCGTGCGCAAAAGGCGGAACGCCTCTTTGAGGCGCCCGTCGGCAATGGCCGATTCAACGGCCTGTCTGTATTCGTCAATATTTTTTGTTGCCATATATAAACAAGTATAGCAAAAGTCGTGCCATTAGAATGTGATATGCAGCGAAACGCGCACGCCGTTTTTCTGCACTCCCGGCCCGAGGTAGGTCAGGCGCCGAACGTAGTCAACCCTCAGGAACGTAAGGATATTCTCAATGCCGACGTTTAACTCCATATAGGGCATAGCGGTCATTCTCACGGGCGCTGCAGAGTCCGGGAAGCGCAGCAGGTTGTCGTTATGGAGCGGGTTGTTCTTGTCGCTCAGGTGCCCCCAGATTGAGTGGAAGCCGAGCACTTCGCGCAGTTTCAACCGCTTGAGCAACGGGATGTAGTTAAACAGGGCGCCACGGGCCTGATATTCAAGATGAAGCGTCGCGTAGGTGTCGTTAATGAACTCCAGCGGTTTCATCAGCATGAAGTTTTTCTTGTTGAAGAAGAAACTGATGTTGGCCTCGGGCGACGAAAGCGAGAAAAAGTCAGACTTCGACCATACGTGGCCTCCCGTGAGCGTCGCGTCGATATATCCCCAGGCCGAGAGCCAGAAGCGCTGCTCGATGCCCGCCTCGGTCTTGTTGGTCCAATGGCGTGCCCCGAAGAGGCCCTTGGGGCCAACGGTCTGCGTCAGGCGGATAACCGGGCCGTAGAAGGAAATGCTACGGCGCGACTTCGACGACTGATAATATTTCTCTTCCGGAGCCCAGCGGACCTCGAATTTCGCAAGACCCATAGCGAGCGACTTGAACGCGTTGCCCCGGCCGTCAACAAACTTGACGTAGCGGCTCTCAAATTGCTGCTGATGTGAAAACTGCACGTTGAAGGACCAGCGAGAATAGGTCTCCCAGTTGAAGTCAATGGCTGTCAACCGCTTATAGGTCAGCAGTTTGTTCTTGGTGAAACTCAGCGACGTGAAGAATGCGTCTGAAGCCGAATAACTCTGGCCAAGTTTGTCAACGTCGTAACTATGGCTGACCTTCAACGAGCGTATCGGGAACTCCATCTGGTGCTTTTCCTTGCGGTTAAACGAGTATTCAACCTCGGCACCATACTTCCAGCGGTGGTCCTTCAGACCGTAGGCGCCATAGGCCTTCGCAAACCAGTGGGGCGATAGATAGGCCGTAGTGTTCAGACCGGCGCGGAAACGCCATCCTTCGAGGTCGTTGCGGCTCACTGTGGAGAATATCGGCCCGTAAGTCAACTTCGCGTCGGCCCCGCCAAGTTTGATTTGGTCGTCGACCAGAGTGCGCAAAACTTTCAGCGAGTAGCGAATCCACTTCTTGCCGTTCATATCCTGCACCATCCGGTCCATGTTTGCCTCGCCATACTGCGAATCGGCCGGACGAAACGCCGTAATCTTCTCCTCAGGCGAGGTTTTCTCTATTACCTCCCGGGGGTCGTCGAAAAGCAAGGAGTCGCGGGGCGGCAGGAAATTATGGGAGTTATAGACGTTCAGGCGCGACGCATAGGCCTTCTGGCCAAGCAAGCCGAGTTCAATCAGCAGTTCGTCGCGCGTCTTCAGGCGCGAACCGTCCGGGGCGCGGTCATACTCCTGGATTATCCTCATGTCCTTGACATAGTTGATGTTGGCCGCCTTCGGCAAGCGCAACTCCGCCCGCCGGATAAACGTCAGCGAATCGCCTTTGACCACATACAGGCGGCCGTTAAATCCCGGAACCGTCGGATTGTGAGGCAGAAAGGAAACCACGATAAGCGAATCGCCATGCTCGGCGTCAGCAACCGTGTCGCTCAGATAGAACTTATAAAAATCAGTTGCCACGCGCCCCAGAGGGCTGACATACTTCGCGTGAAGAATCGTGATTGCGTCGCTGTCATAAAGGTCCACCGGGCGCAGAATGTCGTTGGCCACCTCCTGCATCGACTGGGCGTCGGCCACCATATCGTCCAACCCGTGGCGATTACGCAGGCGCACAACCTCTCGCCGCGTCTCCGGGTCACGCCGAAAATACGTGTCGCTGACCTTCTCCTTAACCGTCAGATTCAAGACCTTGCCGCCACTCAGGGGCGACTCGTCGAGATATTGCGTCAGAAACCCCAACGAACCCGCCGAGTCAAGCGGGAAATCGAGCAGACCCATCTTGATACGCTCATACTCGCCGTAACTATAATAAGGATTAGTCTGCCTCGGGTCGGTCAAATTGCGGTTAGCCATGACCTTCTCGATGAAAGCCACGGCCGGATTGCCCTTCTTAGTATATTTTTCCTTTTTGCGGCTGCTGACCGTCACCTCCTCCAGAAGCATATGTCGCTCCTTTTGGTCATAAGCGGCAGCGAGGGGGAGAGAGAAAACCGCAAAAAGCAATAAAATCAAAACTCGCATACACCAATAACGCACCGACCCCCCAAAATATTTCCCCCGGCATCTTTGAAATTTCAAATTTTCTCACTAATTTTGCACCGCATATCGTCTGCCGAAGTCCGATATGGGCTTGGGGCGGGATGCATAAATATTGACAAGCGTTTACTTTCGCTTAATCTTGACCTATCGGAATCTCGCAAATTCTAAATCGGAGTCAGGATTGTAGCAACGGTAGATGTCTCAGGTATGATTTGTTAAGAGATTGTTTTTACAACCTCTTATACTTATATCGTACAGCGTGAGGCTTCGGTGTTGCTCTTTCTACTCTGATGGGCAATGCGAGAGCCTCGATAGGAAGAAAGAGCAACAAGTACAGGTTCTCGCGCTTTTCTTTTTTTAATGACCCGAATTCGGAGAGTCTATAGGGTTTAGGATTATGAAACACATTAAATTCACAAATTTCTTTAGTGTGATCTTGTTGAGCGTAGTCTCTCTATGGACATCAACTTCAATCGTAGCGGCTTCTTTTAATGAACCTGTAGGTAAGTCATTTGTTCTTCCGGTACCAAAAGTATCTTTGAGTAATGCTGCTCTAAGATCGTGGTCTTATTCGTGTTACAGCAGCAATATAAGTGTTACCAATAGCGGGGGCGAGATGAGTCTGGGTGAAGCCGAGATTCTTTCTTATTTTTCTGGTTCGGAGACAATTGAATGTTGGTATCAATATACGATTTATAATCCTAACGGGACATATACCGTAGGGTCTTCAAAAGAGTATCATATCGTTACTTGTATTGGAAACGATATTTCAATCTCCGGGCCGAAAACGCAACTAAATGTTGGTGAATCTATGTATTTATCTTATAGTTTCGATCGAAGCACTTATGGAGTAACACCTAAAATTACATGGCGATGTTCTTCAAACGTCGCATCGGTTGACGACAGAGGATATGTTAAAGCATTAAAAGCCGGTGAGGCAACGATAACTGCACAATCAAATTTAGGCGGGAATGTTGCGAATTATCATGTCACGGTTCGTGCTATTGAGCCAACATCCGTTAGTCTGCCGTCATCAATTTCTATGACGGTAGGCGAAACATACTCTCTAACACCCACTCTATACCCCTCCGATGCCCAATCTTCGTTTAGTTGGAGTTCTTCTAATTCGCCTTTAGCAACGGTTTCTTCTTCTGGAGTCGTCACGGCAAAAAAGTCGGGTTCAGTTGACATTACAGTTAAAACATCCAATGGTTTAAGTGCTACCTGTAAAGTATCAATTCAAAAACCTAAACTATCACTTTCCGCCAGTCATCCTTCCGGATTATTATTAAAGGGTACAAAAATCACATTAAGTGCGTCTGCTCCTAATTCTGTTATATACTATACGCTTGATGGATCCTCTCCTACAACTAAAAGTAAAATATATAATGATGGTATTGTTATAAGCGATAATACTGTGATAAAGGCATTTGCAAAGAATGAGGACTATATCGATAGTGATGTTTTATCCCTATCATATTCTGTCAATGATATGTCAGTGGATTGTACTATTCCACAAAACAATTCAAATGTATTCTGGAGTAACTTTGCTTTTTCCATAGTTTTTAATCAAGATATATCGGAGGGTAAACAATTTGACAGAATTGTAGTCCTTGATTCAACGGGAAATGAAGTCCCTATAATAAAATCTATTGTTAACAATACTTTAAGTTTGATACCTATAGACGGTTTTAAATTTGATGAATATAAAGTATCAGTTCCAGCCGATGCTGTACAATCAACCCGAAAACAATATCCGAATTTTGAATTGAATTATTCATTTACGAATTCTGATATAAATTCAGTACCTTATAATGAAGTTGTTGGCTTCGATGCTGGATATTATCATTCTTTAGTAGTAAAATCCGATGGTTCTCTTTGGTCTTTTGGGGGAAATGGTAAAGGCCAACTTGGCGATGGCTCAAATAGCGATCGGTACACTCCTGTGAAAACAATGGATAATGTTAAAATGACAATTGCTAACTGGTTTAATGGATATGCTATAAAAAACGACAATTCACTTTGGAGTTGGGGGGCTAATGACAATGGCCTACTACTTGGCGATGGCTCAAATACCGATCGGTACACTCCTGTGAAAATTATGGATAATATAGTATTTGCTAACTCATTTGGCCATAGAGTATTTGCAATAAACGAAAATGGAGAATTATATGCTTGGGGGAAAAATTACTATGGAGCACTTGGCGATGGCACGACTACTAGTAAGAATATCCCTGAGAAAGTTGCCTTAGAAAAAGTTCAGTTAATTTGCTCTGGTGAGAGTCACACTGCTGCTATTACTTTAAATAATGATTTATATACTTGGGGGTATAATAACTATGGACAACTTGGAGATGGTACTAAAAACAATCAATATACACCAATTAAAGTGCTATCCGGCATTATAGATGTTGCTACTCCTTGTGATGCAACAATAGTATTAGATACAGATGGAAATGTTTGGTCTTGGGGGGGAAATAGTAAAGGCCAACTTGGATTAGGAGAAAACGGAAACGTTATTCAACCACAGACTGTTATTAAGAATATAAAGAAACTTGGTCATGATGATTATACCGTATTTGCTATCAGTAACGATAATAAGTTATATGGCTGGGGGGATCTTTCAATATGGGGGAAAGGAACTATAAAAACTCCTACTATTATAATGGAAAATGTTAAAGATGTGAAAAGTTTTCACTATCATGCTCTTATTCAAAAGACTGATGGCTCTTTATGGGGGATAGGTAGAAACATATTAGGGCAATTAGGATGTCAGACAGAAAGCGATATAGTAACTGAGCCAATTTTGATTTTCTCAGATGACTCTCCTAAGATAGAATCAGTTGCGCCTTTGAGTAAAAATGTTACTATTGAAGTCGGTGAGTCTGCTTATTTCCCGTTTAATATTGAACCTGCTAACGCATCTATCGCTCAAGTTAATTGGACGGCTTCGAATGGTTGTATCAGAGCCCGGGAGAATGGAATTATCGAAGGAATTAAAGTAGGGAAAACTGTTCTGACTTGTCGTATTGTTGACTCTTATGACATTGTTAAGGAATTTTCAGTTGACGTAAATGTCGTTGCTAAAGGGACCCCTTTAGATGAAATCTTTACGGAAGATTCATCTGAGGATATTGAATATTACAATATTAGTGGCGTCAAGGTTTCACCTGAAAATCTTAACTCTGGAATATATATTATCAAGAAAGGAAACAAAGTAGAAAAAACAATAGTGAAATAATAATTGTATGCGTTAACCGCTGAGAGGCTGTTCACGCTTTAGAACAACATCAGATTACTATGTGGCAGGTGCTTCGATTCGTTGAGGCACCTGCTTGCTAAAAATAAGTAGGGCTTTTGGGTGTGGTTGGGGTTAAATTTGGGGGAGATTTGGTGGGCGGGGAATTTTTTTGTAACTTTGCGGGAGTATGGGAAAGGAAATTGAACGGAAATTTTTGGTGGCTCGGCCTGAGGCGGTGAGGGCGGCGGCTCGTGAGGCTGTCCGTATCCGTCAGGGTTATCTGTCGGTCGACCCGGAGCGGACGGTCCGGGTGCGTCTGCGCGGTGAGCGCGGATTCCTGACTGTCAAGGGTTTGACGCACGGATCGGAGCGCCAGGAGTGGGAGTTTGAAATTCCTTTGGCTGAGGCGGAGGAGATGCTCGACATCTGCGTCGGCAAGGTGATTGACAAGACCCGTTATTTAGTTGATTTTGCAGGCCATACGTGGGAAGTCGATGAGTTTGTCTCGCCCGTGAGCCTTTGGGTAGCCGAGGCGGAACTTCAGCGCGCCGACGAGCCGTTGGAGTTGCCCGATTGGGTAGGCGAGGAGGTCACAGGCAACCCTGATTACTATAATTCAAACTTGGTAAAGTGAAGATAATCAATATTATAGTTGCGGCCGGCAGCGGCACTCGCTTCGGCGCTGACAGCCCGAAGCAGTTCTGTATGCTCGGGGACCGGACGGTGCTTACCCATGCCTGCGAGCGGCTTCGGGAGACGACCAATGGGGCACCGACGGTCGTAGTTGTCGCTCCGGGTTTCGAAGATGAGGTGCCCGAGGGCTGTATGATGGCCCATGGCGGGGCGACTCGCGGAGGCTCGGTGCGCAATGCGCTGAAGGCGATTGAGGGAATGGAAGCCGACGTAATCTTGATTCATGACGGGGCCCGCCCGTTGCCCTCCGAGAGGTTGATTCGCGACGCTGTCAGCGCCTGCGAGGTTCATCAGGGGGCAATCCCAGTGGTCCCCGTGATTGACTCGCTCCGTCGTGCTTCTGACGGTGTGCCGGTTGACCGCGCTGATTTTCGCTGCGTCCAGACTCCCCAGGCTTTCCGGGCCGACCTTCTCCGTCGGGCCTATGAACAGACTGAGAGCCGGGAGTTTACCGACGATGCCTCTGTTATGTCCGCCGCCGGATTTGGCGACATTGCGCTGACCGAGGGCGACCCGTTCAACCTCAAGATAACCCTTCCGCTCGACCTCGAAATCGCTTCGCTCTACTTAAAACATAACAGCGAAAAATGACTCCCGAAAGCGACATAATGTATCTTAAAGGCGTCGGGCCACAGCGCGCCGAACTTCTGCGTAAGGAGTTGGACGTCAAGACGATTGGCGACCTGTTGCGCCATTATCCCACGAGTTATGTCGACCGTTCGCAAATTTATCGTATTGCCGACCTGCGCGGGGCCGAACTGCCGTTGATGCAGATTCGCGGGCGCTTTGTGAGTATGGCTGTTCAGGGCGAGGGGGCCCGCCAGCGCCTGGTGGCCGTATTTTCCGACGGCACGGGGACTATGGAAATCGTTTGGTTCCGTCAGGTTCAGTCTATCAGCAAGCAAATCAACCCGCAGACAACCTATGTGCTCTTCGGAAAGCCGACCGAATATAATCGCCATTGGCAAATGGTCCACCCTGAAATGGACACCGAGGCGGTTGCCGAGACACGCAAGGGCCTGCGCGGAGTCTATCCCTTGACCGAAGGGCTGCATCGCCGCAACCTGACCTCGCGCCAACTTCACGGGCTGATGCTGACGGCCCTCGACGGCCTGACCGGCGTAAAGGAGACTCTTCCGCAGGAAGTCATTGAGTCACAACATCTGATGCCGCTTGCCGAAGCCTTGCGAGCCATCCATAAACCCGCCAATATGATGGAGGTTGAGCGCGCCCGCTATCGATTTAAATTTGAGGAACTTTTCTTCCTCGAACTCAATATTTTACGCTATAGCCGCCACCGCTCGCAGCAACTTCTCGGCCATCGGTTTGACCATGTCGGCGATTTCTTCAATCGTTTCTATCGCGAGTGTATGCCCTTTGAACTGACAGGCGCGCAAAAGCGTGTGATTAAGGAGATTAGGGCTGATATGAACACGGGCCGACAGATGAACCGCCTGCTGCAGGGCGACGTAGGCTCCGGCAAGACCCTCGTGGCGCTCCTGACGATGCTCATTGCCCTTGACAATGGATGTCAGGCCTGCCTTATGGCCCCTACGGAAATTCTTGCCACTCAGCATTTTGAGAGCCTGTCGGAAATGGCCGGTTCAATCGGGGTCAACATACGCCTACTGACCGGCTCCACTCCGAAGCGCGAGCGCGACGAGATTCATCGCCAACTGCTCGACGGCTCACTCCATATCCTGATTGGAACCCACGCTGTTATTGAGGACGCAGTGCAATTTAAAAACCTCGGCTATGTGGTTATAGATGAACAGCATAGGTTTGGTGTGGCCCAGCGTGCACGCCTCTGGCAAAAGTCCTCAATCGCGCCCCATGTCCTCGTGATGACCGCCACGCCGATTCCGCGCACTCTGGCTATGACGGTCTATGGCGACCTCGACGTCAGCATTATCGACGAATTGCCTCCCGGGCGAAAGCCGGTTATGACCGTCTTACGCTTTGATCCGCAGCGCCAAAAAGTGTATGACGGAATCCATAAGCAGTTGCTCCAAGGGCGCCAGGCCTATATTGTCTACCCCCTGATTGAGGAGAACGAAAACCTCGAAGCCCGCTCGCTTCAGGAGGGCTATGAATTTATCAGCCACTTATTTAAGGACTTCAAGGTTGCGATGGTTCACGGGCGTATGAAGCCTTCTGAAAAGGACTTTCAGATGGAGCGCTTCGCCTCCGGAAAGGCGCATATTCTCGTGGCTACGACCGTTATTGAGGTCGGCGTAAACGTTCCGAACGCGTCGGTTATGGTGATTGAAAACGCCGAGCGCTTCGGCCTCAGCCAACTTCATCAGTTGCGCGGGCGAGTGGGCCGCGGAGCCGACCAAAGTTTCTGCATCCTGATGAGCAAGCCAAATATCAGCGCCGACACACGCAAGCGCCTTGAAATCATGACTTCCACGACCGATGGGTTTGTCGTTGCCGAGGAGGATATGAAACTGCGCGGTCCCGGCGATATCGAGGGCACGATGCAGAGTGGCCTGCCTATTGACCTCAAAATGGCCTCGCTGGTTTCCGATACGCAGATTATGGAGATTGCGCGTAACGAGGCGAAAAAATTGCTCGACGCTGACCCGACCCTGCGGAATCACCCCGGAGTCGCTGCAATGATTTCAAAACTCTTTGACCGCTCAATGGACTGGGCACGAATCAGTTAAGATGTCTCGCTTACTTTACATAGTCACCGCGCTGCTCCTTGCGCTTCCGCTCAATGCTGAGGTTTTCTATCTTCAGCCGGGCGAAGTCGTTCCCGCAGCGCCGATTCGGGCAGTCGAGGCTCGCGCGAGCCTCTCGAAAGCACGCCAAGGGCGCCTGGCCTCCTGGACCCTCAGTTGGGGTTCAGATTCGCTGATCCTCCTGCTCGACGCCCGCAATATGGTCGACGGAATCTCCGAACCCGTGGCAATTGTCAGGTGCAAAGGCTTGGAAGCCAAGGCCGAAGGGCTGAACTTCCATGGCGGCGCAAACTCTGTGGCCGTTGAATGGTCGGGCTCGGGGGCAAAGATTCTTGCCGGCGACGATACGCTTCTACCTGTTATGGAAATTGCGAGTCTTGAGCCTCCCTCAGAGGGGCAGCCGCTGACGGTTTCGGCCTCTGCCGGCAAACTGACCGTCAGAGACCTGATTGTAGAAACGGGAGCCAAGGACTTGTCGGCCTTGATGACCGATTACGATTCCGACGAATTGGAACTTTGGGAGTATCTTGACTCCACCGAGTCAAAATCGGCTCTTATGGGAGGAAATTATCTCTTTGGCCTGCAAGACGTTGACGGAGGATACGACCTTATTTATCTCTCGGGGGCGCGAGTAAACTCGTCGGCCTGGCGCCCCGGAATGAGGAAGGCGACGCTTCGTTCGCGCGGCTTCCAAAATCATTATTCGCTCACTTGGGTTGACTCCACCGGGCGTGAACTTCCCGGCGAGCATTATGCGATTCTCGACCCGGCAGAGGGCGTGCTGACGCTTACGTTTCCGGCGTTTCCGCTGACGCTCAGGCTGGCTCGAAAAGATTGAGCAGACGGATTACTTCCGTGACTTCCCCGGGCGTCATCACCGGCGAGATGGGCAGCGAAAGTTCCTCTGCGTGAATCCGTTCGGTTATCGGATATGACCGGTCATTCCATTCAGGATAACATTCCTGCTTATGGGGCGGAATAGGGTAGTGGATAAGGGTTTGCACTCCGTTGTCGGCCAGATACTTCTGCAGTTTGTCGCGATGCGGGGAGCGAATGGGGAAGATATGGAAAACGTTAGCGTCCCAATCCTCAACGTGCGGAAGAATTATGTGGGGATTACGAATTTCTCCGACATATCGGCGGGCAATTGCGCGGCGTTTGTCGTTGTCCTCATCAAGAAACTTAAGTTTTGCCGAGAGTACCGCCGCCTGAATTTCGTCGAGACGAGAGTTGCGCCCTTGATATTTAAACACGTATTTGCGTGTGCTCCCGTAGTTTGCGAGGGCGCGGACGGTCGAAGCGAGTTCGGAGTCGTCGGTAGTCACTGCGCCGCCGTCGCCGAGGGCGCCGAGGTTCTTTCCGGGGTAGAAACTATGGGCTGCGGCGTCGCCGAGCGAGCCGGTGCGCCTCCTGCAGTAAAGGCAACCGTGGGCCTGCGCGTTGTCTTCAATCAGTTTAAGGTTGTGGCGGCGACAGATTTCGCCGATTTTTTCGGTGTAGGCCGTTTGGCCGTAGAGATGCACAATCATCAGGGCGCGCGTGCGCTCCGTTATTGCCTCCTCAATTCGCTCCGGGTCAATCTGATACGTCTTCAAATCAGGCTCGACAAGCACCGGCACCAAGCCGTTTTCTGTAATTGCAAGAATCGTTGCAATATATGTGTTGGCCGGGACGATAACCTCATCGCCCGGCTTCATGGCGCCCATTTCGATATAGGCGCGTAAAATCAAAATCAGGGCGTCGAGTCCGTTGGCACAGCCGACGGCATATTTAGTTCCGATAAACTCGGCATAATCCTTTTCAAACGCGGCGTTTTCGCCTCCCTGGAGATACCATCCGGAGTTGACCGCCCGATTGACGGCGCTGAGGATTTCGTCGCCGTGAGCGGCCGTAACCTTTTCTAAATCAAGGAACTTAATCATCTTTTCAGGCGTAAGAACTCATCGTAATCGCGAATATAATCCGCCTCATCGTAAACCTCCGAAGCAAGAACCAGACAGACCGCCCCCGACGAAAAATCTTCAAGCGAACTCCAGATTCCGGGTTTGACCAAAAGCCCCTGATAAGGCCGATTAAGCAGGAAAGAGCGCTTGATAATCCCGTCGTCGAGCGTCACGGTGAAACTCCCCGAAGCCGCAACCATAAACTGATATAACTCCTTGTGGGCGTGGCCGCCGCGGCTCTCTCCTCCCGGAACGTCATAGAGATAGAAAGCGCGTTTGACCGCAAAGGGAACAGTCAACCCGTTTTCAACAACCGAGAGGTTGCCCTGGCGGTCGCTGTGGTGCTTGTCAAGTTCTATGAGCGTGCAGTCGTAGACGCCGGTGTTCACGAGTTTTTCCATCGCTTGAAGTCTTCAAAGTTACGGATATAATCATCGGGAGAGTAGGGGGTGGAGGCGAGAATCAGCGAAAGCGAATTGGTTGAAAAATCAAGCAGAGTGCGCCACCATCCGGCCGGCACGTAAAGCCCATAGTATGAGCGGTTAAGCGAAAAATGCAGTTCTTCACTCCCGTTGGTCAGCACGACGTCGAAACTCCCCGAGAGCGCTATGATAACCTCCCGGTTCTCCTTATAGGCATGTCCGCCGCGCTCCTCGCCCCCCGGAACGTCATAGATCCAGTAGGCCCGTTCGATTTTGAACGGGATGTGGCGCTCCTCCTCGACAAACGAGAGGTTTCCCCGATTGTCAAGCACCTTGGGCAATTCAATTATGTGCGGATAATCCTTCATCATTGTTTTTTCTTCCGCAAATTTAACCATTTCAGCAGAAACTACCAAATTTTTCACAAAGCATTTCATAGATTCCGTTTTTTTTCGTACCTTTGTGGCAATTTAATAATAACAATCATTTTCCTATCATATTATGCGTTTAGTCATCGAACCTAACTATGCCGACCTTTCCCGCTGGGCCGGTAACTATGTGGCCGCTTGCATCAATGCCGCCAAACCTACTGCCGAAAAGCCTTTCGTTCTCGGTCTTCCTACGGGTTCCTCACCCTTAGGCATGTATCGTCGCCTTGTTGAACTCCATAAGGAGGGCAAGGTAAGTTTCAAGAACGTCGTGACCTTCAATATGGACGAATATGTAGGTATCCCTCAGAACCACGAGCAGAGTTACCACACGTTCATGCACGAGAACTTCTTCAACCATATCGACATTCCCGCCGAAAACGTCAATATCCTCAACGGCAACGCCGAAGACCCTCAGGCCGAATGTGCCCGCTATGAGGCTAAAATCGCTTCCTACGGCGGCATCGACCTCTTCCTTGGCGGCGTAGGTCCCGACGGACATATCGCCTTCAATGAGCCCGGTTCGAGCCTCACCTCGAAGACCCGCATGAAGACCCTCACCCAGGACACCATCATCGCCAACAGCCGCTTCTTTGACAATAACCTCGACCTCGTTCCGAAGACCGCCCTCACCGTTGGCGTCGGAACGGTTATGGCCGCCAAGAAAGTGATGCTCCTCGTCAACGGCCACAACAAGGCCCGCGCACTCAAGCACGGCGTTGAAGGCGGAATCTCCCAGATGTGGACAATCTCCGCCCTCCAACTCCATGAACACGCTATCATCGTTGCCGACGAAGACGCCTGCGCCGAACTGATGGTCGGCACCTACCGCTACTTCAAGGATATTGAGAGCGCAAACATCGACCCCGATACCCAACTCTGAAAATTTTAACTGCCTACCGGCTACTGAATTAACATCTGATTGAGTGATGCCCCTGACGCTATGCGCTCCGGGGGGCATCACTCTCTTTTCTTCACCTGACAAAAGTAATGACTAAAAGAGAAGACGATAAGCCTCCGGTCAGACTCGGATTCATCGGGCTCGCTGCCCTGACGTTCGGGATGATGATGGGGTCCGGAATTTTCAACATTCCGCAAAATATGGCTGCCGAGGCCGGCGCCGGAGCCGTAATCCTCGCCTGGCTGATAACGGCCGCGGGAATGCTCCTATTGGTTTTCACCTTCAAGACTTTGGCCGACCAACGGCCCGACCTCAACGCCGGGATTTACCAGTATGCCGACCGTGGATTCGGCCACTTTGCCGGATTCAATATGGCCTGGGGCTACTGGCTCTGCACGGCGTTTGCCAACGTGGCCTACGCCGTGATGCTCAACGATACGTTCGGTGCCTTCTTTCCCGGACTGCTTAGGCATGGCTGGCCTACGGTAGCCTTCGGAACACTCCTTATTTGGACTTATTTTGCCATCGTAGCCTCCGGAATGAAGACCGCCAAGGTACTGACAATTGTCCTTTCCGTTGTAAAAATCGCCTCCATCCTCCTGATAGTCTTCCTGCTCTGTCTCAACTTCCGTTTCGAAACGTTTACGCTCCTCAACACCCTCGACACCTCCGGACTCGGCGAGCAAGTGCGCGGAACTATGCTCGTAACCCTATGGTGCTTCATCGGAATTGAAGGCGCCGCCGTAATGGCCGGACGCGCCAAGCGGGCAAAGGACATCGGGCGGGCCACTGCCGCCGGTTTCTTCCTCGCCTGGGTGCTTTATCTGCTTGTTTCCCTTCTTTCCTACGGCGTTATGACTCAGGCCCGCCTGGCCGGGCTCGAAGACCCCTCCGTGGCCTATCTGCTGCGCGAATCTATCGGCTCCTGGGCCTACTGGCTCGTAATCGTGTCCGTGATTATCTCCCTTGGCGGGGGCCTCGTGGCCTGGACCCTCGTTTGCGCCGAGGTGCCCTTTGCGGCTGCCCGCGTCGGCATCTTTCCGAGGCGATTCATGCGCCTCAACCGCCACGGAATGCCCGCCTACGGGCTCTGCATTTCTAGCATCGTGATGACCCTCTTTCTGCTTCTGGTGATGACGGCCGACAATGTCTATATGGCCGCGCTGAACATTACCGGAATGATGATTCTTCCCTGCTATCTCTGCTCCGGGCTTTTCCTTTGGAAAACCGCCCGCGGAGTCAATCGAGCAATCGGGGTCGGCAGTTCGCTCTTCTGCCTTTGGATGATTTATGCCGGAGGCCTGAGCCTTTTTCTCCAGACCTCATGGTTCTATCTTGCCGGACTCTGGTTCTATGCCCGCGCCCGACGCGAAGCCGGAGGCCCGATGCTTACGCGGCGCGAAGCGATTGCCCTCGCCCTGATTATTGCTTCTGCGGCTTGCTGTTTCGTGTGACGTAGTCCGTCAGGTAGACCGTGAAGAGCGGGAAGATAATCATGCCCGTAATCGGGAGCACTACCGCCACTATTTTGCCCGCAACCGTAACGGGGCTGATATTGCACCCTACGGTCACCAGATTCATGAACGAGAACCAAAGGGCGTCGCCATAACTCGTGACGTCCGGGTTCACTCCATACTCCCTCTGGAAGAAAATAAGCGAGCAAAAGTAGGCCGTCATCAACATAATGGTCAGGTAGCGGATAAAGAGCGACGAAACCGCGTTGCTGCTCAGATAGCCTACCACGATTGACATTGCAAGCGCACCTCGCGCCAACGGCACGAAGCGGATAAAATAAAGCGCGTCGGCACTCAACTTCAGGTCCAGCATATCGATTATGTTCAGGTAAGGAATCGAGAGCAGGAGGAAAAACAGGCGCGTCTTGAAGGTCGACCGCTTGTTGTCGCTGCTCAGCAGTTCTACGAAAAAGTCCATGATAAAAACCATGCAGACCCAGAACTGAAACGTCATATACCTATGGTCAAGCAGCAGGTCGCGCTTCTCGAAAGTATCAAACGAGATCCACACGATCATTGCCACCGACATAATGATGACCATAAAATTAAATAATCTCCGAAGGTCTGTCATAACCTTCTGCCTATGCTGTAACTTTTCTGCCGATAGAGTCTTCATAATTTAAATAGTTGATTTATAAAAGAACGCCCCGCTCCCCAAAAAAGTTTTCCCGGAGGTCTATCCGACGGGGATTTTGCTATTTGGAGAATTCTTGCTAATTTTGCAGGCGTTATGAACAGGTATCTGCAGTTATTTTTGACGTTTGCCAAGATCGGTGCCTTCACCTTCGGCGGCGGATGGGCCATGATTGCTATCATGGAGCGCGAAATCGTCGATAAACACCATTGGCTTGATAAGGAGGAGTTTATGGACCAGTTGGCCGTGGCTCAGTCAATGCCCGGTATTCTTGCGGTTAACATCTCCGTTGCCGTCGGCGACAAGATTGCCGGCACAAAAGGGACGATTGTCAGCGCCCTCGGAACTATTCTTCCCTCCTTCCTGATTATCCTTTGGATCGCGATTTTCCTCACTCCGGACATAATCAAGAATAATCCTGTAGTGAGCAAGATTTTCAAGGGTATCCGCCCGGCCGTGGTCGCCCTGATTATCGCTCCGCTGGTGACCAACTGGAAGTCGGCCAAAATCGGATGGAAAAAGGCTTGGATTCCCGTCGGGAGCGCCCTGCTGATTTGGAGCGGTTGGCCCGTTGTGAGCAACCCGATTCTCTATATTATTCTCGGCGGCTTTTTCGGCTGGTTCGTATATGGCAGAAAGGAGGCCGCGAAATGATCTATCTGCGCCTTATCTGGTCCTACCTCAAAATCGGCCTTTTCGGCTTCGGTGGCGGCTACGCTATGCTGACGCTTATTGAACGCGAAATCGTTGGCAACGGCTGGATTACCTCCACTATGTTCACCGACATTGTCGCCATCTCGCAGATGACTCCCGGGCCTATCGGAATCAACTCCGCAACCTATATTGGCTATGTCGCTCCGGGCGAGGTTGACCCCGCGTTCGCTTCGCCGCTCTGGGGGCTGCTTGGCTCGATAATCTGCACTCTGACAGTCGTTTTGCCCTCCTATCTTCTGGTGCTCTATACTTCCCATATCATTCAGCGCCATAAAGATTCGGCCGTGGTCAAGGGCATTTTTGCCGGACTTCGACCCGTAACTATCGGCCTGATTGCTTCGGCTGCTTTGCTCCTCTGCAATGGCGACAATTTCGGAACCGACATTCCGACGGTCACCAAGAGTATAATCCTCTGTGTTGCAGCCTTTTTCACTACTTATAAACTGAAGATTCACCCGATTGCCGTTATCTGCGTTGCCGGGCTGATCGGATACTTTATTTTCTGATGGATTATCAGCAGACTCTCGACTGGCTCTTTACTCAAACGTCAGTGTTTCAGCACGATGGTGCCTCCGCTTATAAGCCGGGTCTGGAGACGATTACGCGTCTTTCGGAGGCTTTCGGCGCACCCCATAGGCGGCTGCGTGCGGTCCATGTTGCCGGAACCAATGGCAAGGGCTCGACCGCTTCGTCGCTCGCCGCTGTTTTTCGCTCTGCGGGGCTGAAAACCGCGCTCTACACTTCGCCTCATCTGGTCGATTTCCGTGAGCGTATCCGCGTTGACGGCGAGTTGATTCCCCGCGAAAGGGTGGTAGACTTCGTCAGGCGTTATCTTGACGCCGATCTCAGGTTACAGCCCTCGTTTTTCGAACTGACAACCTCCATGGCCTTCGAGTGGTTTGCCGAAATGCATGTCGACATCGCGGTCATTGAGGTTGGCCTGGGCGGACGGCTCGACAGCACGAATATTCTTACGCCCGAACTGAGCGTCATCACTAATATTTCGCTCGACCATACTTCGCTCCTCGGCTCGACGCTTGCCGAAGTTGCCGGCGAAAAGGCCGGTATCATCAAGCCCGGAGTCCCGGTGGTTATCGGTGAGGCCGACGACCCCGAGGTTCGCGAGGTGTTCCTCAAAAAGGCTGAAGAGTGCGGGTCAGAGATTCGGTTTGCCTCACCGGTTCAGGCTGTTAAGGCGCCCGGTGGCGGTTGGGACCTCCCCGCCCGGGGAATTCACTTTGAACTCGACGGCGAGTTCCAAAGACGCAATTTGGCCACGATTCTTGAGGCCATCAGATTCTTCCCCGAGGTCAGCCGTGAGGCGATTGCCGAAGGACTTGCAAACGTCGGGCGCCTCACCGGATTGCGCGGACGGATGAGCCGCACTATGCTCCCCGACGGGCGTACCCTGATTTATGACACCGGCCATAACCCCGGCGCCTGGCAATACCTGGGTCGTGAACTTGAGGCGATTCCTGACCTGACAATGATTATAGGCTTCGCGGCCGATAAAGACGTCGCCTCAATCCTCAAACTGCTGCCGCGCCATGCCGACTATATCTTCACCCGCCCCGAGGGCAACCGCGGACTCGACCCCGAAGAACTGCGCCAAATGGCCGCCAACGAAGGCCTCGACGGCCGCGTTGCCCAAAGCGTCGCCGAAGCCCTCGCCATGCCCTCGCGCCCAACCCTCTTCGTCGGCGGCAGCAACTTCATAGTAGCCCAACTCCCATAATCCCCGCAAACCACCGGGCGACGCGCAACGGTCCTGCGGCCCGTCGAGAGCCGGGAGGCTCTCGTCCCCAGTCCCTAAAGGGATGTTCCATTGGGTTTATTTCTTTTTCAGCCAGGCGCCGGAAATCAGGCGCCAGAGGAAGATAGCGCCGCGGAAACTTAGTTCGATACACATTGCCAACCAGACGCCGTTGAGGCCCATTCGCGGCGCTAAGAGGGCCGCCAAGGGAAGGCGTACCAACCAGATGCTCCCGAAGTTCATCGCCGCAGGAATTATCGTGTCGCCGACGCCTATCATCACTCCGTAGGCTACTATTGAGGCCGCAAACATCGGTTCGGCCCACGCCTCGATTCGCAATGCCGAAACGCCCAGCGACTGAATCCCCGCCACGGGGCTCATCAGTTCCATAACCCATGGCGCTCCGACCCACATCAGTACGCCCATAAGGCCCATAGTCAGCATACCTAATCCGGTGGTTATGAACCCGAAGCGGCGCGCAAGGTCGTGGCGTCCGGCGCCGAAACTCTGGCCTGTAAGGGTGGTGGCCGCGTCGGCTATTCCATAGCCCGGCATATAGCAGAGGCTCTCGGCCGTCACCGCAAAGGCATTTGCCGCGATAGCCATAATTCCGAGCGGGGCCACGATAGCCGTGATGGCAATCTGCGCCCCGCAGATTACGGCATGTTCGAGGGTCATCGGCGCCGAAATCTTCAGTGCGCGGCCAATCACGGCTTTCGTGGGACGGAAACTCCCCTGAGTGCCCGTGAGTCGTATATCCTTTTCGCGCGTCAGTAGGAACCACATCATCAGCCCGGCCGTTATGACCTCCGCACAGACCGTGCCGAGCGCCGCGCCGAGCACTCCGAGATTAGCGCCCGGCAGAGTCAGGTGCAAACCTCCAATGCTCAGATGATGAGCGGGAAATATCAGGAAAAAGTTGAAAATCACGTCGAGAACACACATCATTACGTTCAGTCCGCCCGCTACTTTCATATTGCCGACGCAGCGGAGCATTCCGCTCGCAAGGTAGTTCATCGTCAGCAGCGGAAGGGCCGCAACGAAGACGAAAAAGTAGACCGACGCCTTTCCGTTGACCGACTCCGACCCGCCGAGCCAATAGGGCAGGGGGCCGCTGATAGCCATACCGGTCAGGGCCACTACAACCGAGAAGAGCAGGCACGCCGTGATTGACTGGCGCAGAATCTTTCGCGCCGAATCGTAGTCGGCCGCGCCGACCTTGTGGGCTACCTGAACCGAAAAACCCATAGTGACGGCCGAACAGATGCCCCAGAAGAGCCAGAGCGAGGTCGAGACCAAGCCGACTGCCGCCGAATCGTCGGCCCCGAGGCGCCCAACCATCGACGCATCTATATATTGCATCATGATGCTCGACAGTTGGGCCATCATTGCGGGCCATGACAATTGGGCGGTCAGCCTCAGTTGCTGACCGAACGTAAGTTTTGCGCCTGACTGGATGAGTTTTATATCCGACATTTCCTCAGATAGTCACAAACTCTTTTGAGTGCTTCGGCAAGCAGTTGGCGTCGGCAGGCAATGTTGATTCTTAAATAACCGTCCTTGCCATACATGCTTCCGCTGTTGAGCCATACGCCCGTTTTCTCAATCAGTTGCTCCTCAAGCGTTTCCGAATCTATTCCGAAGCGGCTTATGTCAATCCACGGAAGATACGTAGCCTCCAGTTTCGTGACCGCGACGCCCGGAAGATGCTCGGCTAAATATTCTTTGAGGAACAGATAGTTGGCATACAGATATTTGCGCAACTCTTCGAGCCAGGCGTGGCCCTCCTCCGAGTAGGCCGCAATCAGCCCCTCGACGCCAAAAGGATTGACGTCACAAACTTCGTTGATATTTATGGCGCGGTCAATCAGTTTGCGTCGCTCCGGATCGGGGCAGACAATGTTGGCAATCTGTAGCCCCGCCGTGTTAAACGCCTTCGAGGGCGAGAGGCAGCAAATCGCCTCCGGGTCGACCGTCGGGTAGGGGACATATTCATAGCCGGGCATTGTCAGGTCGCAATGAATTTCGTCGCTGACAACCGTCAGCCCGTAACGGCGGCAAATCTCGCTGACGCGCTCCAACTCCTCGCGGGTCCAGGCGCGCCCCGCCGGATTGTGGGGGTTGCAAAGCAGGAGCATCCGGTTTTCGGGCTGCGCGGCCAGGCGTTCAAGTTCCTCGAAGTCAATCCGATAGGTGAACTCCTCAGCCGAAATATCCTCGCGGATAAGCGGATTCTCGACTATTCGGCAACCATTGTTGCGAATTGACGAGAAAAAACAGTTATAAACTGGAGTCTGAACTATTACCCCTTCGCCGGGAGCAACCAGCGCCTTGATGATAGCCGACAAGGCCGGAACAACGCCCGGGACGTATATAACCGATTCGCGCTCAATCGTGTAGCCATGGTAGGTCTTGAACCACCATTGCAACGCCTCGTAATAGGCAGGGCGCACGAGCGTATAGCCGAAAACACCGTGGTCGACGCGACGCTGCAGCGCCTCGATTACGCATGGGGCCGTCCGGAAGTCCATATCGGCAACCCAAAGGGGCAGAGTTTCCGGCCGTTCATCCCACTTCATCGACCCCGAGCCGCGGCGGTCAACTTCCTTGTCAAAAATCGAACTCATTGCGCAACCTCAATCTTGCAGTCGGCCGGGGCCAACACGTTTTTGTCGATGATGATTTCGCCGATACTTTGCGCCTTGATGTGGCCCGAGCGAGGATTTTTCACACTGACAATCGGCGAGTTCACTTCAGCCTCAACCACCGAATCCTCAAACGCCAGGTCGGCATCGTCGGCAAACGTGCACTCCTCAAGCGTCAGGTTTTCGCAATAACAAAGAGGCTGAGTGCCCGAAATCTTGCAGCGCACGAGTTTCAGATTCTTGGAATGCCAGCCGAGATATTCACCCGTGAGTTCCGAGTCATAAACCGTAACGTTTTCCGTACCCCAAAACGCATCTTTTGAGTCAATCACCGCATTGCGGATTTCAACGTTCCTGCAATATTGAAACGAGTAATTGCCCTGCTGGCGATAGTCCTCGATATCAATGTTTTCCGAGTGCATGAAAAGGTAATCGGCGTGGGCCACTTCAACGTTGCGCAACTTGACGTCCTTACAATGCCAAAGCGTCTCCTGCGCGTCGGGAATAACCACGTTGCGCAGGCTCAGGTTCTCCATTTCACGAAACATTTTAGGCGCGTCGACTCGGCAGTCACTCATCTCCAGATTGCGGGAGTACCAGAGCGCCGCGCGAGCCCCGGGCGTGAACTCGCAGTTGCGCACCGTGAACCCGTCGGTATGCCAAAACGGATATTTACCCTCGAAAAGGCAATCTACCGCCTCGATATTCCGACAACATTTAAGCGCCGACTCCCCGGCATGGAAAGTGACACGTTCGAGCCGCAAGTCGTGCTCGGCAAACAGCGGACGCTCGCCGCCAAATTCTTTATCTTGAATCGTTTTCATATCTGATATTTTAATCTAATACTGCAAATATAACAAAAAATACAAACTTTTTCCCGCCAAACGTTGAAAATGGTTTCAAAATAAGTAAAAACGATAATTGCTAAGAAAAAAACGCAAAAAAATTTGCATACCTCAAAAAAACTCCCTAACTTTGCACTCGCAAAACGCAAGGAGATTCGTTAGCTCAGCTGGTAGAGCACAACACTTTTAATGTTGGGGTCCTGGGTTCGAGCCCCAGACGGATCACAGAAAAAACGGCAGAATGCCACAAATCGCTGAAACTAAGACAGTTTCAGCGATTTTTGTAATACCCCTATCCGGCAGAATTGTGAACATTGTGAGGTTAAGCCGTGTACAATTCGTGAACAGACACATCCGTGAACAGTTTTGTTCACGATTTGAATGCGGGG
>CAYUGU010000028.1:0-25704 GCA_964444345.1 uncultured Bacteroides sp. | reverse complement strand
AACCATAAACACTAAACCATAAACACTAAACCATAAACACTAAACCATAAACCATAAACCATAAACACTAAACACTCAACCATAAACATGCAAATCCAACGCATCCAAACCGTCTGGCTCCTGATTGCCTTCGCAACCGCCCTGACCTCCATATTTCTCCCCTGGATTCACGTTCCCGCAGCCTCGATGGACGTCTACGGCTGGAGCAACATCTTCCTGCTCATCCTTGCCGGACTCGCCGCGCTGCTCCCTCTCTGCGCAATCTTCATGTTCCGCAACCTTCATCGCCAGAAACTTATGTGCGCGCTGAGCGCCTTTATGGCTATCTTCGCCCTGGGCTATGTGGTAGCCCTCTCGTGGCTCGGCCCTGACCCGGAATTGTCGGTGACGCTGACCGCCCCCCTGCTGATGGCCTGCAGCGGAATCTTCGACGTGCTCGCCCGCAATGCAATCCGCTCCGACGAACGCCTCCTCAAAAGCGCTGACCGAATCCGCTGATGCTCTTCTCCGTAATCACCATAACCTACAATGCCGCCTCCTCCCTCCCCTCTACCTTGAGGAGCGTGGAGGCGCAAACATTTACTGACTTTGAGTACCTGCTGATCGACGGCGCCTCGAAGGACTCAACCGTGGCCCTTGCCGAAGCCGCCCGCATAGCGAACAAAACCATTGTCAGCGAGCCTGACCGCGGGCTCTATGACGCCATGAACCGCGGGCTCCGGCTCGCCAAAGGCGATTACGTAATCTTCCTCAACGCCGGCGACTCCTTTCCCTCCCCCTCGACCCTCCGGACCTATGCCGACGCCATTGACGCCGCCCCCGAACGGCCCGGTATGGTCTACGGCCAGACCCTCCTTGTCGACGCCGAAGGCTCGATAGTCGGTCAGCGCCATCTTCTTGCGCCCGAACGGCTTACCTTCAAGGATTTCGGCCGCGGAATGTTGGTTTGCCATCAGGCTATGGCCGTTCGCCGCGACCTTGCCCCCGAATATGACCTGCAATATCGCTTTTCGGCCGACTACGACTGGTCAGTCAAAGTGCTCCGCCGGTCGCCCCTCAACGTCTATACGGGCTGCGTGACGGCCCATTATCTCGCCGAAGGAATCACTACGGCCAACCATCGCGCCTCCCTGCGCGAGCGCTTTAAAATCATGGCACACCACTACGGGCTGCTCCCCACAATCCTCACTCACATAAAAAAAATAGGCCAAACGCTTGCAAAATCCAAACAAAAAGCGTAACTTTGCAACCGCTTTAGGAGGCAACTCTTGAGCAAAACGATTGTCTTATGGTGTAATGGTAGCACTAAGGTTTTTGGTTCCTTCAGTCCAGGTTCGAATCCTGGTAAGACAACCTTCCACTGAAAAAGCATCCGCTAACTTTTAGCCGATGCTTTTTTTAATTATGTAAATATCGGACTATTTTGCTCAAAAAACTCAACGGGCGCGTTGGATGATGACGAGTTGGCAGAAGGAGTCATAACTATCGCCGAAGCGCAGTTGGGCGGTGCGCTCTTCTTCTGTGTCGTTGGGGCTAATTGTAACCTCAATCTGATATGGTTTTTCTTTTGTCAGGAAGGTTAAATCAACCCCATTATAAGAAAAATCGGAAAATGGAGCCCGCTCGTTTGCATAAGTGTTATAGTTGGCAATATCTGCAGCAAAGAGGGAGTCCAACGTCTTTCCCTCGGAAGTAACAGTGGCCGTAAATGTTATGCCCTCAGCGGGCGCATAGCCCGTCAAGCCGTAATAGCGGTCATTCTCGATAATCTCCATTCCGGAGACTTCGATTTGAATTGGGTTCACCCACGACTCATCACTTGGGTCAGGCGTTTCACATGAACCGATAGGCACAAACATCGGCAAGCAATAACAAGCAGCATACAGTAACTTCTTTTTCATCATTCAAATCGGTGGAAAAGGTTGATTTTCTAATAATAACGGAGCAAAAGTAATAAAAGAATATCAATAATCAAAATATTTTGAGTAACTTTGCAGAAATAAAAGTTTTATAGAATATGGTAACAGTTATTGAGGGCGAAATATTTCGCGATCATCGGGGCGTCATCGCTTCATTGAATGATTTCCACCTCGAAGGGGTGGAGCGTACCTATACGATTATGCACCCCGACGCATCGGTTGTGCGCGGTTGGCATGGTCATCAGCACGAGCGCAAATGGTTCCACTGCATCAAGGGGGGCTTCACTATGGCGTTTGTTCAGCCTGACGATTGGGAAAACCCGTCGGCCGACCTCAAGCCGGAGATTTTCCATATCTCCGACCAAAAGAGCGAGGTCCTTTGTGTTCCGGCCGGCTATGCCAACTGCCTGAAGGCAACGGAGCCGGGCTCGATTCTGCAGGTTTGGAGCGACAAGCAGTTGCCCGTGGCCCTGCTCGACTCGTGGCGCTACCCGGCGAGCAACTGGGTCGACTGGAGCAAATACTAAATGGAGGTTGTTGTTTTGACGGGGCCGACGGCGTCGGGCAAGTCGGCGCTGGCGGTTGAACTGGCGGGGCGTCTGGGCTGCGAAATCATTTCGGCCGATTCGCGTCAGGTCTATCGCCATATGCCTATCTGCACGGCAGTGCCGACTGCCGAGGAGCGAGGTGGCATTACCCACCATCTGCTTGAATTTCTGGAGCCTACAGACTATTATTCGGCGGCACGGTTTGAGGAAGACGCCCTGCGCCTTATCGACGAAATGGAGCGCCGAGGACTGGAGCGCACAATAGTTTGCGGCGGCTCGATGATGTATATCGACGCCCTGACCCGCGGGTTGGACGCTCTGCCGACAATTTCGGAGACAGTGCGCCGCGAAACCCTCTCTTTTTATGAGCGGGAGGGAATCGAGGCCGTACGGGCCGAACTGCAACGGCTTGACCCGGAGTATCTTAGCCAGGCCGACCCGATGAACCACCGCCGGCTTGTCCACGCCCTCGAAATTATTCGCCAAAGCGGCCAAAAGGCGAGCCAACTACGCACCGGCCAACGCAAAGAGCGCCCCTTTAAGTTTCGAAAATATGCGATTGCGTGGGAGCGCGACCAACTGTTTGACCGCATCAACCGAAGGGTAGACCGGATGATTGAGGCCGGGCTCGAAGAGGAGGCGCAGGCTCTGCTGCCGCTCAGGAATGAAAACGCGCTTAACACGGTGGGATTCAAGGAGATGTTTGCGATGTTTGACGGCATAATGGACCGCCCGACGGCGATTGCCCGTATGGCAAAGAACACCCGCGTCTACGCAAAAAAGCAACTGACCTGGCTCAAACGCGACCCGGAAATCACCTGGCTCTCCCCCGGCCAACTTCCGCCCGAATAAAAATCTACGGGGGGAGGGATGGATTTTGCGGATTGGGAAATTTTTTGTAATTTTGTGGGCATAAACTGTACAGACTTTTTTATCCTATGGGAAAAATCATAGCCATTGCTAACCAAAAAGGCGGCGTGGGCAAGACCACGACTGCCATAAACCTTGCGGCGTCGCTCGCCGCCGAGGGCAAGAAGGTGCTGATAGTCGATGCCGACCCTCAGGCCAATGCCACGAGCGGCTACGGCATAGACCCGCGCAAAATGTCGGGCTCAATCTATGAATGTCTGGTCGACGACTATCCCGTAAGCGGCTCGCAGGTAGCGACTTGCGTCGAAGGACTGGACCTGCTCGGCTCGCGTATTGACCTTGCCGGCGCCGAACTGGAACTCGTCAATAAGCCTGAGCGCGAATCGGTTATGAAGCGCGCATTGGCCCCGATTGCGTCAGAATATGACTACATACTGATTGACTGCTCGCCCTCGCTCGGACTGATTACGGTCAACGCGCTGACGGCGGCCAACTCGGTGATTATCCCTGTACAGGCGGAATATTTCGCCCTGGAGGGTATCTCCAAGTTGCTGAATACCATTCGAATCATCAAGTCGAAACTGAACCCGACGCTCGAAATCGAGGGCTTCCTGCTGACCATGTATGACGCCCGCCTGCGCCTGGCAAATCAGATTTATGAGGAGCTGAAGGGCCACTTCGGCGATATGGTCTTCGACAGCGTCATTCCGCGCAACATCCGCCTGAGCGAGGCCCCGAGCCATGGACTTCCCGCCCTGCTCTACGACCCGACGAGCCGCGGCGCAACGAGTCATCAGCAACTTGCCCGCGAAATAATCAAGAAACACTCAACGAAATAATCCCCCTTCGAGTTATGTCATTACCTAAACGCAAAGCATTGGGCCGAGGGCTTGACTCGCTGATTTCGATGGACGACGTGCCCGCCCGCGGTTCGTCGGCTATCAACGACATCCCGTTGGCGTCGATCAAGCCCAATCCGGACCAGCCGCGCCGCACGTTCGACGAAGGCTCGCTCGAAGAGTTGGCTTCCTCGATTCGCGAACTCGGAATCATCCAGCCGCTCTCGCTGCGCAAGATGCCCTCGGGCGACTATCAGATCATTGCCGGCGAACGCCGCTATCGCGCCGCGATGCTTGCGGGCCTTACCTCCGTTCCCGCCTATATCCGCACGGCCAACGACGCCGAACTGACGGAGATGGCCCTCATCGAAAACATTCAGCGCGAAGACCTCAACGCCATAGAAATAGCCCTGACCTTCAAGAAGTTGCTCGAACAGTACGAGATGACCCAGGAGCGCCTGAGCGAACGCATCGGCAAGAAGCGCGCCACGATTGCCAACTTCCTGCGCCTGCTTAAACTCCCCGCCGAGGTTCAACTGGGGCTGCGCGACAAGCGCCTCGATATGGGCCATGCACGCGCCCTGCTGAGCATCGACAATCCGAAGATGCAGTTGAAACTCTACGGCGAAATCCTCGACCAGGGGCTTTCGGTTCGTCGCGTCGAGGAGTTGGCCAAGGCCTATAACCGCGCAGACGAAAACGAAGCCGAAAGCACCCCCGCAAAGACCCCGGCCTCGAAGGCTGCCGGCGAGTTCGAGCAACTCAAACGCCACCTGAGCGCGGCCTTCCAGACCCGCGTGCAGTTCACTTGCAATAAGGACGGCAAGGGGAAAATCACCTTCCCGTTTGCCAACGACCGCGAACTCGAGAAACTCCTTGCTCTCTTTGACTCTATGAAGACCTCGGTTGAATGAACCTCCGCAAGTTGACATCGGCCTTAGGATTAGCGCTGGCGGCTCTGCTGTCGGCCCCCGGGGTTGCGGCTCTGGAGCCTGCGTCCCCGCCCGATTCGTTGAAGATTGTTGAAGACGTCAGGGTTGACCTCAACGGTGTCTTCGCCCCCAATCCTGCCGACGGCGACTCGCTTCCGTTCGTGATGACCTCCGACACGCTGAGGGTTCTTCCCCCGGCGGCCGAACAGGCGATGAAAGTCTTCAACCCCGACCCGGTCCGGGCGGTCTGGCTCTCGGCGCTCTGTCCGGGCCTCGGCCAGATCTACAACCGCCGCTACTGGAAACTCCCGATAGTTGTCGGCGGATATATGGGTCTGGCCTATGCAACCGACTGGAATAACGCAATGCTCCGCGACTACACCAAGGCCTATCGCGACCTGATGGACAACGACCCCGACACGAAAAGTTACATGGACTTTTTCGCCCCGGGCGTCAGCGAGTCGCAACTGAGCAAATCGTGGCTCGAAAGCGTCTTTCAGAGCCGCCGCAACTACTTCCGGCGCAACCGCGACCTCTGTATAATCAGTATGGTCGGCGTCTATCTGCTGGCGATGGTCGACGCCTATGTCGACGCCTCGCTTGCCCATTTCGATATCTCTCCCGACTTGAGCCTCAACTGGAGTCCCGTATTGATTCAGGAGTCGCGCTCGCCTCTCCCGTCAGTCGGCATCCAATGGGCCTTATGCTTTTAAATCACCTGAATCTATACCATCAACTATTATTTATGAAGCGATTCCTACGATATACTCTCCCGGCCATCATCATGATAGCGCTCCCGGCCTTGGCCCACGGGCGCAGCATCCGCGACCTCCGCTATGAAATAACCGATACGGCGATTGTCTTCCCCGAGTCGATGCAGACGGATGTGCATAAGATGCAACAAAACTGGTATCTCCAGAACTATACGGTGCTTGAGCGCGAATCGACCGCGCCGACCGGCGACATGAGCGACGAAACGCTCATTAAGCGCCTGCAGTCCATCCCGTCGACAATCGAGATGCCCTTCAACCCGGTGGTCAAGAACCATATTGACCTCTATGTCAACCGCCGGCGCTCGCTCGTCGAGGCAATGCTCGGGCTGAGCCTCTACTATATGCCGATTTTCGAGGAAGCGCTTGAGCGCGAAGGCCTTCCGCTGGAACTCAAGTATCTCCCGGTGATTGAGTCGGCCCTGAACCCCGACGCAGTGAGCCGCGCGGGCGCTACGGGCCTCTGGCAGTTTATGCTCCCGACGGCAAAGGGCCTCGGAATGGAGGTGAACACTCTGGTCGACGAGCGTCGCGACCCCCTGGTTTCCTCCGAAATGGCCGCAAAATATCTCAAGCAACTCTACGGAATCTTCAACGACTGGGGCCTGGCAATCGCCGCCTACAACTGCGGCCCAGGGAACATCAACAAAGCCCTTGCACGCGCCGGAGCCTCCGCCGCTAACCCTAAGGACTACTGGGAGATATACTATAATCTGCCGGCCGAAACCCGCGGCTATGTGCCCGGATTTATCGGCGCCACATATGCAATGACCCACTATGCCGACCATGGCATCAGCCCCTCGCTTGCCAAGCGCCCGATACTGACCGACACGGTCCACGTCAATAACCGCTTGCACTTCAACGCAATAGCCGAAATCCTCAATATCCCCGTCGAGGAACTGCAAGTGATGAACCCGCAGTATCGCCAGCAGATTATTCCGGGCGACGTCAAGCCCTACGCTCTGCGCCTGCCCTCGCAGTTGGTCTATAACTTCCTGATGTTTGAAGACTCGATAATCTCCGCCTCGGCCAAACTGGCGCCGAGGGCAACGGTCGACATCCGTCAGCCCGAAGCCTCCTCGGGCAGCGAGTATACCGAAGTCACCAAGTGGCATAAGGTTCGCCGCGGCGAAACCCTCGCCTCCATCGCCAACAAATATGGGGTCACCCAGCGCCAGATTCGCCGTTGGAACGGCCTGAAATCGAGCAAAGTGGCCCGCGGCAAGAACCTGAAGATAGTGACCCGCGTTGCAACTCCGAAGCCGAAAGAGGAGCCGAAGGTTGAAGAGCAGGGTCAGGTTGAAGTGGTCTACGAAGACCCTGCCGACGAAAAGATTGTGCCCGAAGCCTCCGAATCGGCCGCAGCGGCAGCCGCCGTAGTGGCCGGAGTCGAGCCCTCGGAAGCCGAGATGCGCATCAACGAAGAAACCGAGCCTGAATATGAAGAGGATGCCGCCGAAGAGGCTGCGCCCGCAAAAGCCCCGGCTCAGCCGGCCGCTCCGCGCCAGCGAACCCATCGCGTGGCCAAGGGCGACACACTCTTCTCCCTCTCGAAGCGCTACGGAGTGACAGTCGACGCTATCCAGAAAGCCAACAATATGAAGAGCACGGCCCTTCAGGTTGGCCAACGCCTCAAAATCCCCGCAAAATAATCTATTAACACCCTAAATAATTCATTTAAATGCTTATGAAAAAGTTCATTACCGGCGCACTCATGGTTTGCGCAATGCTTCTGGCCGCTCCCGCTGCTCAGGCCGGTGGCTTCAAGGTAGGTCCTAAAGTCGGCCTCAACATCAACAAGTTCTCTCTCAGCCAGAAAGAAGCCAACCTCGACAACAACAACCGTTGCGGCTTCACGGCAGGTATCGACGCTCAGTTCACCGTGCCCCTGATTGGCGTAGGCGCTGACGTCAGCGTGATGTACACCCGTCGCAACTCTCAAACCAAGACCCCTGTCTACGAGGATCTGATCACCAACAAAGTAGCCTATTACGACACTGAGAACACCCACTATGACTACATCTCAGTACCCGTACACATCATGTACAAACTCGAACTCCCCGCAATCAGCAAAATCGTTGCTCCCTACGTTCTGACCGGCCCCGACTTCTCGTTCCGCGTCAGCAAGGAAATTATGGACGACTTCAAGGCCAAAAAGTGCAACGTAGGCTGGGACTTCGGCATCGGCGTTGAACTCATCAAGCACCTGCAGATTGGCGCAACCTACACCCTCGGCATGAACAAAGCCGTCAAGTACGTAGGCATGGTCAACAACACCGTAGGCAGCATCGACACCAACCCCGGCATCAAGGGCAACACCAACGGCTGGACCATCTCCGCCGCCTGGATGTTCTAATCCCCCCCGCAAAAATATCCCCAAAAGCAAAGGCGCTGACCCACCTCAGCGCCTTTGCTATACAAACTTAAATGACTCGAGGCACTAAGAATAGTTATTTTTTTGTATATTTGCAGTTATGGAACAGGTAATTACTATATCCGAAGAATCTAACTATAATGAGATTCTTCAACAAGCGGTTGCCGTTATTGAAGACGCAAGAAACCAAACGGCGCGCGCAATAATTAGAACCTCAAACGAAATGCACTGGCGTATTGGGCAACTTCTTTATGAACGCAAACTTGATAGTAAACATGGAGCAAGTATCGTAAAAAGACTTTCTTCAGACCTCAAAGCCGCCTACCCTAAGATTGGTATGTCCGTTAGTAATATGTGGAATATGAAACGTCTATATGTACGATTTCATAACTCAACTCCAAAACTACAACAGGCTGTTATAGTTTTGCCTTGGGGACATATAAATCATCTTATTACCAAATTTGGGAATGATGACAATGCGATTCTTTATTACGCTGAAAGAACAGTGCAACAAGGGTGGAGCAGGGCATTAATGATAAATGCCGTAAAAATGGAGATGCATAAACATCAGCCGGAAGCCATCATTCCTAATAATTTCGCAGTTGCACTTCCCGAAGTGCAGGCCAAATACGCCAATGAGGTTTTCAAAGATTCTTATTATATGGGGTTTCTTGGTGTTACTGAACCAATTCTTGAATTGGAGTTAGAGCGTAGGCTGGTTGAAAAAATCAAGCAGTTCCTGCTTGAACTCGGGCAAGGATTCACCTACATAGGGAATCAGCATGTGCTAAGTTACAATGGCAAAGACTACAAAGTTGATATGCTCTTCTTTCACCGTGGGCTACGATCGCTGGTAGCCATTGATCTGAAAATATCAGAGTTTAAACCGGAATACGTAGGTAAAATGAATGTCTATCTTTCATTACTTGACCGTTTGGAAAAAGGCAAAGATGAGAACCCATCAATAGGCATAATATTATGCGCTGAAAAAGACAACGTAGAAGTCGAACTTGCACTTGACGGATTTAATAAACCAATTGGTGTTGCAGAATATAAACTGATTGTACCCCAAAAGGAACTTAAACAACTGATAAGTGAAGAAATAAAGTCCTTCAACCAGGAAATAAAGAAAAACGAAGATCTATAATTTAACCACAGTCCACATTTCCCCTGATGTAATTTAACTACTTTTTACTCAACCCATTCGGTGATTTGGCGCAATTTTGTTCGGTAATTTGGCGCAATTTCATTCGGTAGTTTGGCGGGAAGGGAAGCCTTTGGATTAAATAATCGGAGCAGATTGTTGAGGATTTGGCTATATAAAAATAATTGCGTATCTTTGTGGACGTAATTTTAATCATTATACGTTATACGTTATGCAGTATCAAGTATCTTTCAGTCAAGCCATTCAGATGGGCTTCAACAACTATGTCAACTTCAATGGCCGCTCTTCGCGCAGCGAATATTGGTGGTGGTGTCTCTTCACCTTCATCATTGGTGCGGTTCTGGGCGCAATCAACGGCTGGGTCAACATCCAGTGGCTCATTGGCCTCGTTAATCTCGCCCTGCTCCTCCCCGGCCTCGGCCTTAGCGTTCGTCGTCTCCACGACATCAACAAGTCGGGATGGTGGATTTTCATCGCCCTTATCCCCCTGGTAGGCGCTATTCTTCTGATTTACTGGTTTGTTCAGCCGAGCAATCCCGGCGATAATCAGTACGGCCCCGAACCCAACGTGGTCTACTAATTTTCGCATCTTTTTTGCGACTTTTACCGGACGCCGATTTGCGCGTCCGGTAATTTTTTTGCGAGAATGGTTAAAATTTTGCGGTCAGCAGAGTTAATTACGCTTAACTTTGCCGCCGGCTAAGGCCTCTAAAGGCCCTAACAAACCATAAACCATAAACTATAAACCATAAACTATAACCTATAAACTATAAACTATAAACACTAAACCATAAACTATAAACTATAAACCATAAACCATAAACCAACTATGAAAAAAGACACTCTTCGCTCATTCTCGCTTGACTCCAACATTGTTAACTCAACCGCCGTCGCAAGATTGCGGCGCGCCTTAGGGGCAGAAGGCTTCGGCGTGTACATTATGTTGCTGTGCCGCCTCCGCACGGAGAATGGTTGCGTAGCCGAACGCGACTATGAATCAATCGCTTACGCCTTGGCAGTCGAATCTGACTTGGTACGCCGGGTGGTTGAAGAATTCGGTCTGTTCGAACTGACTGAAGAGGGTTTCTACTCGTGCGAAATTCATCGTCAGCGCAAGATTGAACTCCCCGCAAATGAGCCCGTAACCCCCGGTCAAGAGCAAACAACTCCGATGAGCCTCGACCTGAACTTAGCGGCAATCAACAGCGATAGCGATACCATCCACACCCTAAGCAAACATTACGGGTTTACGCCCAACGAATTGCGACAACTTCTATTCTCAGACTTCCGCGAAGAGTGTCGCGCCAATGCCTCGCCCGACGAGACCCTCGGCGATATCCGCTCGCGCCTCGACGACTGGCTCAACGAACGCAACCAATCGAGCCGAAGTCAATCCTCCTGCTCGTAATAATAAGAATAATCGATGCCTTTCATAAACATTTCCCGATCAGTAACCCGGTCGGTCAAGGCTGATTCAATCAGCAACTTGATAGGAGTAGAATCAGCGACACTTTTACGCATCGCTTCAAGATAGTCATTTTTATCGATTCGGCTCCAATCAACACACTGTCGGAGCGAACACTTTAGCATCAGATCGAGCCAAATACGAGTGCTTCGCCCGTCAATTGTATTTTCACTATATGTAAACCAATCAAGAAAACCGATGGCTTTATTGTTAGGCATAACTTTTGCAAGTTCAACAACACCCTCGGCTTCAAGCATATCGGTCAATCTCATCTTTCCATCCGGTGCTTTTAATTTCAACTGGTTAGTGGCACTAACCAGTTGAGGCGAATCCTTTTTGAGTTTGGATTTCAAATATTTCCAATAGTTGCGGGTCTTGGTGTAATCATCCTCATTAATTAACGCAAATTTAAGAATTTTCTTTAACAATTCAAAGAAAAATCGCAGCAAAAGGGGTATTTTTCGCTATTCGTTTTTCATTTTTTCATTTAATTATCGTAACTTTGCGGAAGTAATTACTTAACTTGTCACATTTTTCTGTCAACTGATGCGTAAATTGATTTTTATGGCGGCCGTGATGGCAGCCATGGGTGCCAAGGCGGACTATGCGGTTCCGCAATGGCGCGCGGCGGCTCCGATTAAGGTGTCGGCGCCCTTTATGAACGACTCGGTCAACTCGGCCGGAGCAAAGTATAGCCTCACTTCGCTGCTCGATAACCCCGTGAGGGAGAAGGTCAGCGGCTCAACCGTCGAGGCCGATACCGCCGGCATTGTTTCGCTCGACCCGGCGGCGGGAACCCTACAGTTGCTGCAAACCCGGCTGCGCTCGGTCAAGTTTGCAAAGCCCACGCTGAAAGTGACCTCGCAGGCGCCCTTCAAAGTATTTGTTGACGGAGCCGAAGTGGCCTCGAAACTGACTGCCCAGAAGGATTCGGTTGACGCCTCGTCGACGGCAACGGCCTCGCTGCGCCTTGAGCCGGAACATGACGTAACCCTCACAATCAAGGCCCTCGTCATGGCCGAAGACTCGATTCAAACGCCTACACTTCAGGTTGTTATTGAGGGCGACGGTGACTATCAGTCCGGAGCCGACCTGTTGCGCCGCTTCGCGCTTGACGACACTCAGTATGGCAACCGCGTTTCGGGACTCTCGATGAGCCCGGACGGTAAATACCTGATTACCACCTACTATAACTACTATTCGGCACAGCGTTGGCGCGTATGGTCCACGCTTACCGACCTCAAGACCGGCAAGGAAATCAACTCATCGCTTCCGGGCAACGTCAAATGGATGCCCAAAGGTTCGCGCCTCTACTTCACGACGATGGCCGCCGACGGCTATGACCTCTTTGAAGTAGACCCGCTGACGGGCGCACAGACCCTCCTGGCCGAGTCGATTCCGACCGAAGGCTTCACCTGGAGCCCTACCGCCGACTATTTCATTTACACTAAGACCGACGAAGGCAAGCAGGAGCAGGGTCCGCTGCGCCGCTACCTGACGCCCGACGACCGTATGCCCGGCAACCGGACCCACTATATGCTGATGCAGTTTGACCCCTCGACGGGAATGACCCGCACGCTGACCTACGGCAACCATTCGACCTCGCTTATGGACATCAGCCCCGACGGCAAGCGCCTGCTCATTTCAACCTCGGGCCAGAATCCTCAGGTGCGTCCCTTCTACGAGATGCTCGTCTATGAACTCGACCTGGAGACGCTCAAAGCCGACACTATCATCGACCGCCAACCGGCCTTCCTTTCAGGCGCCACTTACAGCCCCGACGGCAAGCAGATTCTCTTCACCGGCTCGCCCTCGGCCTTTAACGAACTGGGGAAAAACTGCGGCTCACACCCGATTGCCAACGACTATGATCATCAGGCCTACGTCATGGACATCGCTTCGCGTAAGGTCAAGGCCCTGAGCCGCGATTTCGACCCCAAAATCGAGACCATCATTGGATGGAACCACGCCGACGGGCTCGTCTACCTGATTGCCGAAGAAGGCTTCGGACGCACCCTCTGGACCCTCAACCCTTCGACGGGCGAGTTCAAGCGTCTGCCTCAGGAGGTTGCGGTTGTCAACGGCGCCTCGATGGGCGACCTCTCCGACGCGCGCCTTGCCTACTTCGGCCAGGGCTATGAATATGCCGGAAAGGCCTACATCCTCGACCTCAAAAAGGGGAAAAACACCCTGCTTGCCGACCCGCGCGGCGCCGACCTCGCTCAAGTCAACTTGGGCAAGGTGGAGCCCTGGCGCTTCACGGCCAAGGACGGCACGGAGATTGACGGCATGATATGCCTGCCGCCGGATTTCGACCCCACGAAAAAATACCCGCTGATAGTATATTATTATGGCGGCACGTCGCCCACGCTAAGCACTATCACCCAGCCCTATACGCCGCAACTTTTCGCCTCGCGCGACTATGTTGTCTACGTAATCAACCCCTCGGGGGCCACGGGCTACGGCCAGGAGTTCTCGGCCCGCCACGTCAACGCCTGGGGCAAGCAGACGGCCGACGACATCATTGAGGGCGTAGAGAAATTCTGCGACGCCCACCCGTTTGTTGACCGCGAGAAAATTGGCTGTCTCGGTGCAAGTTACGGCGGCTTTATGACGCAATATCTGCAGACACTGACGCCGATGTTTGCCGCAGCCGTCAGCCACGCCGGCATATCGAACGTGACCTCCTACTGGGGCGAAGGCTACTGGGGCTACAGTTATAACGGAGTGGCGGCCGCCGACTCCTATCCCTGGAGCGATCCCGACCTCTTCACCAAGCAAGGTTCACTCTTCAATGCCGACAAGATTCACACGCCGCTGCTGCTCCTCCACGGAACGGCCGACACGAACGTGCCCATCGGCGAAAGTATCCAACTTTTCAACGCCTTGAAAATCCTCGGGCGCGACGTTGAGTTCATCAGCGTTGACGGCGAAAACCATTTTATCGCCGACTATCCCAAACGCATTCTCTGGCAAAACTCAATCATGGCCTGGTTTGAAAAATGGCTCAAAGGCGACTCCGCTTGGTGGGAGGAACTTTATGGGAATTAAGAATACAAAATACGAAATACAAAATTAAAAAGAGAATACAAAATACAAAATTGGACAGATTAACCTAATTTTGCATTTTTCATTCTTCATTTTTCATTTAAATTTCGTAACTTTGCACTCTAATTAGAAATAAATCAACAAAAACATAACCAATGAACGTAAATCTTCAAAAAATCAACGCCGTAGAGGGCAAACTGACCGTTGACGTCGTTGAATCTGACTACAAAGACCAAGTTGCTGCCGAACTGAAAAAGATTCGCCGCGATGCAAATATCCCCGGCTTCCGCAAAGGCCAGGTTCCGATGTCAATCATCGAAAAGCGCTTCAAGAAGCAGGTAACCTCCGACGTTATCAATCAGGTTGTATACGAAGCCGTTGTCAACTACCTGCGCGACCATAAGGTAGACATTCTCGGCGAACCCCTCCCCGTGAACGTTACCGAACTCGACCTCGACAACAAGACCGACTACACCTTTGAGTATGAACTCGGCTTCTCGCCCGAAATCAACATTGAACTCAACAAGGATATCACCCTCCCCTACTATCGCATCGAAGTGACCGACCAGATGGTCAAGAAGCAGGACGAAGCCCTCAGCGGCCGCTACGGCACTCAGGAATCCGTCGAAACCTACTCTGGCCGCGCCCTCATCAAGGGTAACATCAAGGAACTCGGCAAGGAGGAAGGCTACGTTTCGGCCGAAGGCGTCGTAGTTGCCCCCTGGACCTTCAAAAACGAAGAGCAGGCCAAGAAGTTTGAAGGCGCAAAGGTTGGCGACGTGATTGTCTATAACCCCTGGACCGCTACCGACGGCAATGCCGCTGAAATCGCAGCCATGCTCAATGTTGAAAAAGCACAGGCCGAAGACCTCAAGGGTGACTTCGAACTGACCATCACCGAAATCACCGGCCTCAAGCCCGCCGAACATAACGAAGAGTTCTTCAAACAGTGTTTCGGCGCCGACTGCACCACCGAAGAGCAGTATATCGAAAATATCAAGAAGAGCATCGCCTCTCAACTCCTTCCCAACTCGGCCGCCCTCTTCGAGCGCCAGACCCGCAAGACCCTGCTTGAGAAATATGGCAACTTCGAACTTCCCGTTGAGTTCCTGAAGAAATGGCTCGTGCGCCGCAACAACGAACTGACCGCCGAAAACATCGACGAAGAGTTTGCCAAGTCCGAACCCTTCATGAAGTGGGAAATCCTCAGCGGCAAGATTGCTCATAACCTTGGCGTCAAGGTTACCGAAGAAGACCTCAAGAAGTTTGCCGTTCACGCCGCCGCCCGCCAGTTCGCTCAATACGGCATGGCTAACCTCGACGAAGCAATCCTCAACAACTATGCCGACACCCTGCTGAAAGACGAGCAGAACCGTCGCTACATCGTCGAACAGGTATCGAACGCCAACCTCTTTGAAGCCATCGGCAACGCCGTGACCATCGAAGACAAAACCGTAAGCCTCGACGAATTTAAGACCCTCTTCGAAGAAGCCAGCAAGTAAACCGCACTTCACCGAAAAATACTCAAGCGAGCGTCTAATCGGCGCTCGCTGATTTTTTTTTGGGGGGGTATGTTACCTTTTGGGTCCGGGAGGTGTCTATCAGGTGAATGTTTAAATTTTAAACCCGTTATTTATTATGGAAGATATTATCGGTATGTTAATTCCGCTTGGGGTTTGCGTAGTGCTCCCCATCATGGTAGTTTGGCTCGTGATGAATACTGCAAAATTCCGTGAGGCCAAGCGCACCGAGGTGCTTATCAAGGCCATCGAGAGTGGCAAGGATATTGATGCCAACATGATTGCCAACGCAATGTCCAAGCCTCGCAAAGCGATTCGCACCCCTCGCGAACTGCTCAACCTTCGCCTCTGCGTGGGCAGCGTCTTCACTCTGATTGGCGCTTTTTTGACAACAATAGTAATCTTATGCTTCTGGCCCGATGAAAAAGCGATGTTGGTCTTCGGTGGAATCAGTTCGATTTTCCTTGCAATCGGCCTCGGCTTCCTGATTACCTATTTCGCAACCCGCAAGCAGGTTAAAGACTGATAAGGAGAGTGGAACGCGAGCAATTCATCCGGCTTACCAACCGCAACCTGGAGGACCTTCGGCGCCTGCTGACGGCCCTCTGCTGCGGCGACCGTCAGTTGGCCGACGACCTGACTCAGGACTCGTTGCTGAAGGCTTATGTCCAAATAGACAGCCTTCGCAGCGAAGAAAAGTTCCGCCCGTGGCTCTTCCGAATTGCCTATACAACCTTTCTTAACAGTCAGCGCGCCCGGCGGTTTAATGATGACTTCGACGCGGCGCGTGCCGTCGCCTCCGAGTCGGAATCAGACTCGCGCTTTCGCTACGAAGAACTCTATGAGGCGCTCAACCGCCTGGGGCCGACGGAGAGAATGGCCGTTGCGCTCTATTATCTTGAGGGCTACTCAATTAAAGAAGTGGCTGTAATTATCCCGACCTCGCCCGAGGCCGTCAAACAACATATTTATCGCGGACGCCAACACCTCCGCAAACTCCTCGCAGACCAATGACTCAGGAAGACAAAGACTTACGCGCTCTTTTGAGCGGTTTTAACCCCACTCCGGCAAGTTCGGAAGTTGACTTTATGGCACGCCTTCAGCGTCAAATGGAGGCCGTTGAAGCCGTCAAGGAATATTGTCGCGTCGAACGCAAACGCTATCGCCGGGCAATCCTGATATCCGCCCTTGCGGGAGTCCTTGCAGGGCTGGCGGCAGGCCTTTGTCTCCCGCTACTTTTGCCCCGCTTGGCCGTCATCTGGTCCGGAGCGCTCTACTTTGCGGGAATCGCCGCGGCAACCCTTGGCGCCACATTCGGCGCCCGCTGGCTCGCCGACCTCCTCCCCGCCCTTCCCCCCACCCTTGCAAAATCACGGATAAATGCGTAACTTTGCAGGGTAAAACCACCAATGATTTTATGATTAAGTTACCTAAGGTCAATCTGTTAGTTCAGATTTTGATTGCTATTGCGCTCGGCGTCGGAGCCGGATATGTCTTTCCCGACTGGCTGGGTCGCTGCTTCGTCACCTTTAATGCTATTTTTTCGCAATTCCTCTCGTTCCTCATCCCGCTGATTATCTTAGGGTTTGTTGCGCCCGCAATTGCCGATATTGGCAAGGGCGCGGGCAAAATCCTCGTGGTCACGGCCCTGTTGGCCTACGGCGCCACGACGATTTCAGGCCTTATCAGTTTCGGCGTCAGCGATGCGCTCTTTCCCCGGCTGATTCAACCCGGAGCGCTCTCGGAGATTCCGGAAGACGCCGGATTGGCTCCGTTTTTCACCATCGAGATGCCGCCGCTAATGTCCGTAATGTCGGCGCTGGTTTTTGCCTTTATGATGGGAATTTGCATGGCTTATATGGACGCTGCGGCCCTGCGCAAAGGTTTCGGCGAGTTTCTGGAGATAGTCACAATGACCATCCGCCGGGTAATTATCCCGCTTCTGCCCCTCTATATTTTCGGCATATTCCTGAATATGACCGTCAGCGGCCAGGTTGCGACGATGCTTGCCGCATTTGCGAAAATCATCGTGATTATCTTTGCGCTGAGCCTGCTGATGCTCGTCGGCCAATATTGCATCGCCGCGCTTTTCGTGCGCCGCAATCCTCTGAAACTGCTCTGGACAATGATGCCCGCCTACTTCACGGCACTCGGCACTCAATCATCGGCCGCCACTATTCCCGTGACCCTTCGCCAGGCCAAGAAATTAGGCGTCAGCGAAGAGATTGCCGGCTTTGTCATTCCGCTTTGCGCAACTATTCATATGTCGGGCTCGGCACTGAAAATAGTAGCCTGCGCTGTAGCCCTGATGCTTATGCAGGGTATTCCTTATACGGCTCCGATGTTTATAGGCTTCTGCTGTATGCTCGGAATCTCCATTGTCGCGGCCCCGGGAGTACCCGGCGGCGCAATTATGGCCTCTCTCGGACTTTTGAGTTCAATGCTTGGATTCACGGAGGCCGACCAGGCGCTGATGATTGCCCTTTATATCGCCATGGATTCCTTCGGGACGGCCTGCAATGTCACCGGCGACGGCTTCATCGCCCTGATAATCAACAAATTTTTCGCCAAAAAACCGTCGACTAATCCGGCTTAAACAAAAATAAAAAAAGATTAAACATGATTTAACTTGGTTTATCATGTTTAATCTTGTTTTTTGGGGGAGGGGGAGAATCAGAGGATGCCCTGGGCCATCATAGCGCGGGCAACCTTCATGAAGCCGGCAACGTTTGCGCCCTTGACGTAGTTGATGAAGCCGTCGGACTCTTTGCCGAACTCTTCACACGACTTATGAATCTGAGCCATAATCTCCTTCAACTTAGAGTCGACCTCCTCGGCGCTCCAACTGAGTTTCTGAGAGTTCTGGGCCATTTCGAGACCGCTGACGGCCACACCGCCGGCGTTGGCAGCCTTGCCGGGAGCATAGAGAATCTTGGCGGCGAGGAATTCCTTGATAGCCTCGGGGGTTGAGGGCATATTGGCACCTTCGCTGACGGCAATCACACCCTGAGCCAGAAGAGCGCGGGCGTCGTCGCCGTCAATTTCGTTCTGAGTGGCCGAGGGCATAGCGATATCACACTTGACGATATGCCAGGGACGTTCGCCGGGATAGTACTTAACCGATTCGGGATATTCTTCGGCCACTTCGCGGATACGTCCGCGCATCACGTTTTTCAGTTCGAAGATGAACTCAAGTTGCTCGTGGGTCAGACCGTCGGGGGCATAGATTGAGCCGTCGCTATCGCTCATGCTGACAACCACTGCGCCAAGTTCCTGAAGTTTCTGGGCGGTATAGGTAGCAACGTTGCCTGAGCCGGAGATAGCCACGCGCTTGCCTTTGATGTCGATGCCGCGGGTTGCGAGCATATTGAGAAGGAAGTAGCAGTTGCCATAGCCGGTTGCTTCGGGGCGAATCAGCGAGCCGCCGAATTCGAGGCCCTTGCCGGTGAAGGTGCCGGTAAATTCGCGGGCCATCTTCTTGTAGTAGCCATACATATAGCCCACTTCGCGGCCGCCTACGCCGATATCGCCGGCGGGAACGTCCGTGTCGGGACCGATCTGACGCCAAAGCTCGGCGATGAAGGCCTGACAGAAACGCATCACTTCCATATCGCTCTTGCCGCGGGGCGAGAAGTCAGAGCCGCCCTTGGCGCCACCCATAGCCAGGGTGGTCAGCGAGTTCTTGAAAGTCTGCTCGAAAGCAAGGAACTTAAGGATAGACTGATTGACTGAAGAGTGGAAACGGATACCTCCTTTATACGGGCCGATAGCATTGTTGTGCTGGATGCGGTAGCCCATATTGTTGCGGACCTTACCGCTATCGTCTACCCAACTAACACGGAATGAGAAGATTCGGTCGGGGATACAGAGACGCTCAATCAGGTTGTAACGCTCGAACTCGGGATGCTCGTTGTAGACATCCGCAATTGAATTGACAACTTCCTCCACGGCCTGAATATACTCAGGTTCGTTGGGGAATCGACGTTTCAATTCATCAATTACTTCAACAGGGTTCATACAATAACGAAAAAATAATGAATAAATTCGCCCGCAAAGTTAAGCATTTTTAAATGAAAAATGAAAACCGAACGATAAAAAATCGCGCAAAGAAAGATTTAACTGAAGTGTTGCGCGGATGTATTGGCTTTGTAATATAAAGGCCGTAACTTTGCACCAACTTCTCGTCAAGTAATAAATACCAATCACTAAGTTAATCTTTGACCTCAAAGGCAAAACACAAAATCATTATCACCAATCTTTCTTAACGAGAACTATCTTCATTATCACGATTTTTCCCCGGCGGACTAACGAAGTGTTTTCGTCAGTCCGCTTCTTTTATATATAATGCGTAAGATTCTGATAGCCACCACAACCCGCGCCGACTGGGGCCTGCTCGCTCCGGTAGCGTCGCTGCTTCGCGAGCGCAAAGACTGTCGCGTAGAGGTTATGGCCACCAATATGCATCTCGACCGCCGGCGCGGCAACACGCTGCAAACGATTGTCGACGCCGGATTTCAGCCGATAATCGCGCCGATGCCCGTCGACTTCAACTCGCCCGTCGAGGCGGCGAAAGCCATGGGGCAATGTCTCGTCTCGACCGCGGAAGTTATGGAGCGTGTGGCGCCCGACATCGTGGTCCTGTTAGGCGACCGCTTTGAGACCCTGGCGATTGCGGAGGCTGCTGTCATGCTGCGGATTCCGATTGTCCACCTCCATGGCGGGGAACTAACCGAGGGGGCCTTTGACGATTCGTTTCGCCACGCAATCACTAAACTGGCCTCTCTCCACCTGACTTCGACGGAGGCCTACCGCCGGCGGGTTATCCAGATGGGCGAGGAGCCCGAGCGAGTCTTTAACGTCGGGGCTATCGGAGTCAATCCGCAGCCGACGATTGACCGCCAAAGCCTTGAGCGCGACCTCGGCTGGACCTTCGGCGACAAGGCCTTGCTGCTGACCCTCCACCCCGAAACCCTCGGCAACATCGCCCCGGCGGAACTGGCAGCCGAAACCCTTGCGGCCCTTGACCGCTTTCCTCAGAGCAAGGTGCTGATTACCTACCCCAACAACGACCCGGGAGGCGAAGAGATTATCCGCGCAATCGAAGCCTACGGCGCGGCAAACCCGGAGCGCGTAAAGATTGTCCCCTCGCTCGGAGCGGCCCGCTATCGGGCGGCCCTCGGATGCGTACGCGCGGTTGTAGGCAACAGTTCGAGCGGCATTATCGAAGTGCCGTCGGCGCGGATTGCCACCGTCAACATAGGCAACCGCCAGGCGCGCCGAATTGCCGCCGAAAGCGTAATCAACGCCCGGGCCGACCGTGACTCCATTGCCCGCGCAATCGAGCAGGCCCTCGCTATGGACTGCAGCCAAATCCGCAACCCCTACGAACAACCGGCCACCGCCGAGCAGATTGTAAGCCTGATAGCCGAAACCCCACTAAAAAAACTACGTACCCCTAAAAGTTTCCACGACCTATGAGGCCTATTTATATTATACCGGCTCGGGGCGGCTCGAAGTCGATTCCGGGCAAGAATATTAAAGATTTCTGCGGGAAGCCGCTGATTGTCTGGTCAATAGAGGCGGCCTTGGAGATGGCTCCTCAGGAGCGGATAATCGTCACTACGGACTCGGATGAGATTGCCGCGACGGCCCGCGCCGCCGGGATTGACCACCCGCATATGCGCCCGGCGGAACTGGCCACGGACACGGCCGGCTCGCGCGAGGTGATGCTCGACGCTATGCAGGAGGCGGAGCGCCGTGGAGTGGACTATGACTGCGTGGTTCTTCTGCAGCCCACATCGCCGATGCGCACTGCGGCCGACATCCGCGCGACCCTCGACGCCTGGACGCCCGAAATAGATATGGCCGTCACCGTCCGCCCGGCGCCTTGCAACCCCTATTATGATTGTTTTGAGACTACCGACGACGGTTTTTTGCGTGTCAGCAAAGGCGACGGACGCCTGACGCGCCGCCAAGACGCTCCCGCCGCCTGGCAACTCAACGGGGCCGTCTACGCAATTACCCCCGAGCGGCTTCGCGAAAAGGAAATCGGACAAATGATGCGTCGCGTCCCCGTAGTTATGCCTGCCGAGCGCTCGCTCGACCTCGATACTCCCCTCGACTGGCAAATTGCCGAAATAAAGTTAAAAAATGGATAAACATCTGATTTCTACCGACTCGACGCTCCGCGCGGCCCTCGAATCGCTCAACAGGCTCAGCGGAGAGGCCATGACCCTCCTTGTAGTCGACCCCGAAGGGCGCCTGCAGGGGACATTGACCGACGGCGACATTCGTCGAGCCCTTCTCGGCGGCCTCTCCCTCGACTCCCTTACGAGCGAGGCCATGCACCGCAACTTCCGCTCGCTCAGCGCGGAGATGACGCCCGAGGAGATACGCGCGGCACGCTCAATGGGCCTCCGGCTGCTGCCGGTTCTCGACGCCGAGGGGCGCGTAAGCCGTATTCTCGACCTCAACCGACAGATGACCCGGCTGCCGCTGCGGGCCATGCTGATGGCCGGTGGACGGGGCGAACGACTCCGTCCGCTGACAGACAAGGTCCCGAAGCCGCTGCTTGAGGTCGGGGGGCGCCCGATTATTGACCGCAACATCGACGCGCTGCGGCGTGTAGGAGTCGAAGATATTACCGTATCCGTCAGATACTTGGGCGAACAGATCGAAGAGCACTTCAAGGGAACGGAGATTAAATGCGTTCGCGAAACCGAGCCGTTAGGGACTATCGGAGCCTGCTCGATGCTCCCGAAGGAGGGCGCCGCGACCACCCTGCTGATGAACTCCGATTTGCTGACCAACATCTCGCTCGAAGACTTTTTTCTCCACCACCGGCAGCAGGGAAACGACATCACTATCGCAACAATTTCGCATACGGTGAGCATCCCGTTCGCTATCCTGACAACCGAGGGCGACCGCGTTACGGGCATCGATGAAAAGCCCACTTATACACACTATGCCAACGGGGGCATCTACCTGATTCGCAGCGGGATGCTCAACGACTTGAAGCAGGAGCGACTTGATGCGCCCGACTTCATCGAGGAGGCAATCCGCCGAGGGGCGAAAGTGGGCCACTTCCCGATTTCAGGCTTCTGGCTCGACATTGGCACTCCGGCCGATTTCCGTCAGGCCTGCGAACTGATGAAACTAACCGGCGGCGAAAATTGTTAGAATACAAAATACATAATACAAAATACAAAATTTATTAAGGTCTTTAAAGTCTTTAAGGTCCTAAAGTCTTTAGGGATATTTGATAACCAAAATTCTTTTTTTTATGGCAGATTCAAATTTTATAGACTACGTCAAGATACAATGCCGTTCCGGTAAAGGCGGAGCGGGCTCACGCCACTTTCATCGCGCAAAATACGTTCCTAAAGGAGGCCCTGACGGAGGCGACGGCGGTCGCGGCGGCCACGTGATTCTCCGCGGCAACCGCAATATGTGGACCCTGCTTCCGCTGCGCTATCAGCGCCACGTCTTCGCCACAAACGGCGAGAGCGGCGGGGCCGGACGCTCCTTCGGCAAAGACGGAGAGGACAGGATTATCGACGTGCCCTGCGGAACCGTAGTGTTCGACGCCGAAACGGGCGAATACCTGACCGAAGTGACCGACGACGGCCAGGAAGTATACCTTCTTCGCGGCGGCAAGGGAGGCCTGGGCAACTGGCATTTCGCCACGTCCACAAACCGCACTCCGCGCTATGCTCAGCCGGGCGAACCGGCCGTAGAGCGCACGGTTATTCTTGAACTGAAACTGCTGGCCGACGTTGGTCTCGTGGGCTTCCCGAATGCGGGCAAGTCTACCCTGCTTTCCGCCGTCAGCGCCGCCAAACCGAAGATTGCCGACTATCCGTTTACGACCATGGAGCCGCAACTCGGAATCGTTGCCTACCGCGACAACCGCTCGTTCGTCATGGCCGACATCCCGGGAATTATCGAGGGAGCCAGCGAAGGCAAAGGTCTGGGCCTCAGATTTTTGCGTCACATTGAGCGAAACGCCGTGCTGCTCTTTATGGTTCCGGCCGACGCCGACGATATTGTTGCCCAATATGAAATCCTGTTAGGCGAACTGACGCGTTTCAATCCCGAACTGGCCGACAAGCCTCGCGTCCTTGCCATCAGCAAGTCGGATATGCTCGACGACGAACTCAAGGCGGAAATCGCTAAGACGCTTCCCGAGGGCATCCCTCACGTATTTATCTCGGCAGTCACCGGCATGGGGCTGACAGAACTGAAAGATATGCTCTGGCATGAAATCACCGACGAAAGCAACCAGTTGCAACTCAGCCAGATAACCCACCGTCCGCTCGACGGACATCATCGCGTGAGCGAAGAGGACGCCTTCATCTTCGAACCAACCGCTCCCGACCCCGACGAAGAAGAATTTATAGAGGACGAGGAGTTCGACGACGACACATTCTATCCGGAAGACTGAGGCTGAATTATTTTGATATTTTTTTGAATTAGATAATAAAGAAGGGGGAGGGTGCGTTATTGCTGTAGTTACTTTTGCAAATGGAACTACGCGTAAGGCATCTGACCCGATATATCTTTCGACTTTTCGGCGCCCTGATTTTGCTTTTAGGGGCAGCGTCCGGAGGGTCGATTGCCTATGCGCAATATTATCAGTCGGAATTGAAGGCGCCGGCGGGTCCTTTGGCCGCGGCAGCCGACACGGTGCTTCCTGACGGAACGGTCGACGTTCGCCCCACCATTCCCCGTAATTATCAGGAACTTATGGACCTTGAGTTGGCCAATGACCTCTCGACGCCCTCAAACCTCAACAGCAGCGTGGAGTTTGACCCGCTCACGGGCAATTACCTGATTCGCTACAAGTTAGGCGACTCAAACCTCACCACTCCTTTTATGCTTTCAAAGAAGGAGTATGAGCAGTGGATGCTGCGGCGCACTATGGCGCAATATTGGAACAAGCGCAACGCCGAACTCTCTCAGGAGCAAAAAGATAAGCAGCCATTCAACATCCTCGACATGAACTTCGCCCTCGGGCCGCTCGAAAAGATTTTCGGCCCCGGCGGCGTCTCGCTGAAAACAACCGGTTCGGTCCAACTCAACATCGGAGTCAAAAGCAACAAGACGGACAATCCGGCCCTGAGCCTCCAAAATCGACGCAAAACCTACTTCGACTTCGACCAGAAGATTCAGGCCGCCATACAGGCAAGCGTAGGTAACCGCCTGAGTTTCAACATGACGTACAATACGGATGCGACCTTCGACTTCGACAGCAAAAACCTCAAGTTAGGCTACGAAGGCGAGGAAGACGACATCGTGAAACTCATTGAGGCCGGTAACGTCTCGATGACCACGGGCTCCTCGCTTATTCGCGGCGCTCAGTCGCTTTTCGGCTTCAAGACGAAACTCCAGTTCGGCAAACTGACGGCCACCGCTCTCATTTCACAACAAAACTCCGAGAGCAAAAGCGTCAGCACCAAAGGAGGCGTCCAGACGACCAAATTCAGCATCAATGCCGACCAGTATGACCAGAACCGCCACTTCTTCCTGAGTCACTTTTTCCGCCGCAACTATGACCGCTTCGCATCGAAACTACCCTACGTTCAAAGCGGCGTGAACATTACGCGCGTTCAGGTCTGGATTACCAACAAGAACAATAATTTCAGCGAGTCGCGCAACCTCGTGGCCCTCATGGACCTCGGCGAGGAGCAGGACCTTGCGTGCACCCACTGGACCCCGAATCCGAGCCTGCCCAATCCGGCCAATAACTCAAACAACCTGCTGCAGACGCTCAAAACACAATATCCGGAGGCGCGAAACATCAACTCCGTAACTCAGGTTCTCGAGCCCCTGAGCGCCTACGGCTTTGAGGGCGGTCGCGACTATGAAAAAGTGGAATCGGCGCGCCTGCTCTCCTCCAGCGAATATACGCTCAACTCCTCGCTCGGTTACATCAGCATCAAGACGAGCCTCAACGCCGACGAAGTGCTTGCCGTGGCCTTCGAATATACTTATAACGGCAAGGTCTATCAGGTCGGCGAGTTCAGCGACGACATCACGACGACGGCCGACAACCTCTACGTCAAGATGCTGAAGGGCACAACCGTGGCCCCGCGCCTGCCAATGTGGCGCCTGATGATGAAAAACGTCTACTCGCTCGGGGCGACCAAGGTTGCCGCTTCAAACTTCAAGATGCAAATCAAGTATCTGAGCGACACGACCGGCACGGCCATCAACTATCTGCCCGTTCCGAACCTGGCCAACAAGACGCTGCTT
>CAYUGU010000027.1:0-26368 GCA_964444345.1 uncultured Bacteroides sp. | reverse complement strand
CGGCGTGCTCCCAAGCGAAACACTTGCCGGTGCGCCAAAATCCGGTAGCCACCTCGTCATAAATCAAATAGAGGCCCAATTCGGAGGTTACACGGCGCAGATTGCGCAGATACTCAGGATGATAGAACCACATACCGCCGGCGCCCTGCACAATCGGCTCGACGATTACGCCCGCGAGTTCATCGGCATGGGAGCGTAGCAGTTCTTCCATCGGAGCGAAATCCGAGGGGTCCCACTCCGCGCCAAATCGAACGCGAGGCTGCGGCGCAAAAAAGCGCACGGGGAGCGCCGACCCGAAGGCGCCATGCATTCCCGTGACGGGGTCGCAGACCGACATTGCGTTCCATGTATCGCCATGGTAGCCGCTGCGAATCGTGGCGAAGTTGGTCGCCTTATGTGAGCCGGTACGGCTGATGCGCGCCTGCACGGCCATCTTCATAGCAACCTCGGTTGCAACCGACCCTGAGTCGGCATAGAAGATATTGTTCATAGAGGGAGGCGCCATTTTCAAGAGGGTCTTTCCGAGTTCAATAGCGGGCTCATGGGTCAGTCCGCCGAACATCACGTGGCTGACCTTGCGCATCTGGCGCACAAGGGCGTCATTTAGGCGCGGATTGTTGTAACCATGAATCTGACACCACCAGGAGGCCATTCCGTCAATCAGGCGGGTGCCATCTTCAAGAATAATCGTGCAACCTTCGGCCCGGTCGACTTTATAAGTCGGAAGCGGGTCGATTGTTGAAGTATAGGGATGCCAAAGATGTTGGCGGTCAAACTCGTCGTGTAAGTTCATCGAGAATCTGAGGCAGGACGGGAGTCTTGCCGTCGTTTAAAATAATGTGATGATGATTATGTCGCGCCCGATTCTGTGCGGCTATGCGGGCTTTGACTTCTTCGGGAGTCAGGCCGTTGCGGCGGCAAACGCGCTCGATCCTAACTTCTTCGGGCGCCGTCACTTCCCAAACTTCGTTGACCAAACGGTCAAAGCCGCTCTCGTAGAGGATAGCCGTCTCGACAAAAAAGAGACCGACGCCGCGCGAGGCAGCCTGCCCGATACGTTGGCTAAGGTCGGCGGCCACGGCACCGTGGACAATACGGTTCAGGGCCGCAAGTTTTTCAGGGTCGGCAAACACGCAGCGGGCCAAAGTCTTCCGGTCAAGGCGCCCGTCGGTCCCGACAGCATCGGCGCAAACTTCGGCAGCAATCAGGCGTCGCATCTCCGGGTCGGAATCCTGCAGACGACGGGCCTCTGAGTCGCAGTCATAGACCTCGAAACCCATAGAGCGCAGGGCGCGGCTCACAACCGATTTGCCCGCCCCTATTCCGCCGGTAATCGCTATGACTTTCGGAGAGTTCATTCCTGAGGCTGCACGGGGAAGGATGATTTTTGCTCAATCAGATACTCGACGGAGTCAACCGAAATCGAGACGTCCTGATAATAATCGGGATAGGAGCCGAGAGTCAGCGGAATCTTCGAGCCTGAGCGGTTATAGAAGTCGGCATTAACGGTGATGACAGAGTTTTCCGAAGAATAGAGGCTCATCGGAAGCAGGTAACTGACAGTTACTTGCGAGGGGAAGAGCACAACGTCGTGGGAGGCCGCGGAGGTTCCGTGAACAAGATTGACGGGAACGGTGCGCGTCTTCGCAATCAGCGGCTCCACGGGAACGGTAATAGTCACTCGGTCAGGCACCATACGCAGCCCGCTCTCGGGATGCAGCCTCACTTCGGCCACCAACGTGTCGGTAAGGTCAGAGCGGCTGAGTGTCATAGTCTTCACCATCTTGGGCATAGCGCTAAGATGACGCGCGCAATAAACCGTCACCGTATCGGGAGAAACGCGAATCGGCCCGGAGATAACGCTCTGCGGACTCGGGACTACCTGCACATCCGGAACCACAATAGCCGTAGAACCGGGGCGGTCGGTGACAATCAGGCTGAGCGAGTCGGGGCGGATGCTGACCACCTGAGTCGTCGACGCAAAGAGGGAGCGCACACGCGAGGTCAATTCCTGTTCCGAAAATGCTACGCGGTCCTTGACGGGATAGGAGGTCAGTTCATCGTAGCGCAACTTAAGTCCGGGCGAGCCGTTCCAATAGAATCCGGCAAGGACCGTACCCTTATCGCGCACATTAACCTGAATTGCCTTGGGGATTTCGGAAATGAAGATTATATCTTCGGGCACATCGGTGATTTCCAACTTGACTTCAACGTCGCGCTGGGCATCATCATTGAGCGACATTATCACCCAAAAGACATAACTTACCACGATGAACAACATGAAAATCGCAGCGTCCTTTCCGCGCGAACTGAACACGAGTTCACGCAGGCGGCGCCAAAAGGCCTTGAACGACGAGCGATTTTCTGTTGAAGCCATCGGTTGGAGGGTAATTACTTCTGTTCGGCGTTAACAGTGTTGGCGGCATCGGCCTGAGCCTCGGCAGCCGAAGGATAGATCATAGACTTTTCGACCTTGATTTTCACGCCGGGAGCAACCTCAAGGGTGAAGGTAGTGTTGCCAACTTCGGCAATCTTGCCGTGGATACCGCCGGCGGTCAGCACTTTGTCGCCCTTCTGAAGGCCGTCGCGAAACTTCTGGGTTTCTTTCTGGCGCTTCTGCTGCGGACGAATCATAAAGAAGTAGAAAACTACGATAAGGAGAATAAGCATTCCCCAACTGGACATCTGTTCCATAATTATTTCTTTGATTTAGAGGTTGATGAGTTACTAAAAGACTTATTTATACGGCCATCGGCACGCAGTTTTTCAGTGATTGCGGCAAGAATACCGTTGACGAAGGCGCCGGAACGCGAAGTTGAATACCAGTTGGCAATCTCCACATACTCGTTGGCCGTTACCTGCAGCGGAATCTTCGGAAATTCAAGCACTTCGGCAAGCGCGGTTCGCAGAATCACTATATCAATCAAGGCGAGGCGCTCGGTATCCCACTTGCTGGTGTTCACGAAACTGTCAATCAGGTCGCGATATTCATCCATATGGGTCACTACGGCGTCGAAAAGATGAGCGCCAAACTCGGCGTCTTCCTCGTCCTTATACTCGGGAAGAAGTTGGGCCGCACTACCCTCCTTGCCGATAAGGCGCAAGGTTTTCAGCGCAAAACTTGACATGACCTCAAGGTCATCGTTCCAGAAAATATTCTTTCCCTCGAGGGCTTCGCAAAGATCGTCGGACGGAATAATCACCTGGCGCATCAGTTTACGCCACAGTTCGGCTTCCTCTTCGAGCGATTTGGCGCCGGGAGCATCCATATACTCGCGATAGCAGGCGGAAGCGACGACGGCCTCCAGAAGGTCGTCGATCAGCACGGGGTCATTGGCAAAGACAAATCCGTTCTTTTCAATCCATTCGGCCAGGGCCGGATTCTCCTCGATTGCGCGGATATATTCGGAGTCTACAAAGCGGCGGTCAGGATTCAGGTCTTCGTCGGTCGGAAGATATTTCGAGGCATTTGCTTCAAGGCGGGCGGCCTGGGCGCGCACAATCTCTACGGGGAGCCAAACGAGGTTGTTATAGAGCGCATAAGCACTGTCGAGCGAACGCTTGAGGTCATTCTTGCAGGAGGCGAGCACCGAGCGCGTATCGGAGAACCCGTTGAGCGTCTCAATCACCATCTTTGCGCCCATCTCCATGCCGCGCACGGTGAAATTCGGGTTAGTGCGCAGGGCGTTTACAACGGCTTCGGTCTTGATAAGCGTAGTGCGGATTGCCGAGGTCCAGAAAGCGATTTCATCGCTGACCTCCGCGCCCTTAACTTTTGAGAAAACGCGATAGCCGGTAGAGTTTTTCAGTCGGGCCACCGCCTCGGGAATAGCAGCGTCGAAACTGCGCATACGGTCGCCATGGTCGGCAATCAGCCGGCGAACTTCATCATTGGCCATCAACGCCGCCGACATCTTCGTATCGGCAAACTTAGCGCCGCTGACCGCCCCGCGAACCGACGCGGGCACAGCACCCTCAGTGACAACCCTGCGGCCCGAAAGAGCCAGAACCAGCAGCAGCAACTCCGCATAGGACTCATAGGAGTAACGCCTGTCGGGCGAGGAGGTTTCAACGGGCATCTCTATTTTGAACTCACTGCGCGTCAGCATATAACTATAGAGCAACTGCACAACCTTCAGGCGTATCAATACACGGTTGACCATATGGATGATTAGGAATATTTAAAAGTTCGACTTTATCTTTACGGTTTAAATTCACCTGCAAAGTTACGGCTAATTTCCCACTCTTGCAAGCGTCCCCGCAATTTTTCCGGCCGTGAGGGCTGATAACGCTTAATCTTTGGTGGTAAGCGATTTTTTGCTTAACTTTGCAGGCATATGGAACGTAAACTTTTTCTGCTTGACGCTTACGCGCTGATTTATCGCGCTTATTACGCCCTTTTTCGCAATCCGCGAGTCACTTCAAAGGGGCTGAATACTTCGGCTATCTTCGGGTTTATCAACACGTTAGACGACTTGCTCAAAAAGGAGTCGCCGACTCATCTGGCCGTATGTTTCGACCCTCCGGGCGGACAGACCTTCCGCCACGAGATGTTTGCCGACTACAAGGCCAAGCGCGAAAAACAGCCGGAGGACATCACCCTTGCAATCCCCTACATCAAGCGGGTCCTGAAGGCAATGTGCATACCGGTCGTGGAACTGGCCCAGTATGAGGCTGACGACGTCATCGGCTCGCTGGCTCACCAAGCGGCCGCCGAGGGCTTCACGACTTATATGATGACGCCCGACAAGGACTACGGCCAGTTGGTTACGAACCGCATCTTCATGTATCGTCCGGCCCTCAAAGGCCAAGGTTTTGAAGTGCGCGGACCGCAGCAGGTTTGCGAGCGCTACGGCATTGACCGTCCCGACCAGGTTATTGACCTCCTGGCCCTCGAAGGCGACGTCAGCGACAACATTCCGGGCTGTCCGGGCGTCGGCGAAAAAACGGCCGTAAAACTGATTCTTCAGTTCGGCTCGGTCGAAAATATGCTTGAGCATACCGACGAAATCAAGGGCACGCTCAAGGACAAAGTGCGCGACAATCGCGAACTGATTCTGCTGAGCAAAGACCTTGCCACCATCCGAACCAATCTTGAACTGCCCGTCAAACCCGACGACCTGCGCCGCTGCGAGCCCGACTATCAGGCCTTGCGCGAGGTCTATGAGGAACTGGAGTTCAAATCATTTCTCCTGAAACTTCCCTCGGCAGCAAAAGAGGCGTCACAGCCGGCTCCAACGTCAGATTCGGACGGGATGGGTTCACTTTTTGACATTATGGACACTGAGGCGGACACGCCGATAAAAGCCTCGCTGGCCGTGGACTACACGGCCGACGCCGCCGAACTGCTTGCCGAGGCCATGACCGCCCCGATGATAGGCCTGAGCGTCTATGCCGTCGGGCCCGAGGCGATGAACGCGCAGATTCAAGGCGCAGCAATCTCGACCGGCCCGGGGCGAGCCGCGTGGTTGCCACTTGAGCGCATGGGCGAACTCAAGCCGTTGCTGGAGCGACGGGACCTGACGGTGGTTTCCCACGACCTCAAGCGCGACCTGCTGCTTCTGAGGCGCTGCGAAATTCCGATGAATGCCCGCCATTATGACACGGCGGTTGCCCACTATCTCCTGCAGCCGGAGTATCGCCATCTGCTGGCCGACGTGGCCTCCGAGATTCTCGACGGTTACCGGACCCTCGACTTCGAAGACCCCAACCGCGCAAAGAAATATGCCGCAATTCCCCCTGAGCGGCTTGTCAACACGGTTTGTGAGGCGGCCGACTTGGCCCTGCGGCTCTACAGCCCGTTGCGCGAAGCCATAAAGCGCGAAAACGCCGAGGCGCTTGACGAACTGGAACAGAGCCTCGTGGAGGTCCTGACCGATATGGAATGGACCGGCGTCAGAATCAACTCGCAGATTCTCTACGAATTGAGCGCGAAACTGACTGAACGCTGCAACGAACTGGAGCAGAGCGCCTACGAAATGGCCGGCCACCCGTTTAACATCGCGTCGCCCGCCCAGGTAGGCCAGGTGCTTTTTGGCGAAATGCAGATAGACACGAAAGTCAAGCGCACCAAGACCGGAGGATACTCAACCACGGAAGAAGTGCTCGAAAAATATAAGGCTACGGTTCCGCTCGTTGACATAATCCTCAAAATCAGAGGCTTGCGCAAACTGCTGGCCACGTATATCAACGTGCTCCCCACCCTCGTCAATCCCCGCACGGGCAAGATTCATACGACCTATAACCAGACGGGAACGGCTACGGGGCGACTCAGTTCCAATAACCCGAACCTGCAGAACATTCCCGTTCGCACCGACGACGGGCGCGAAATTCGCCGCGCCTTCGTGGCCGACCCGGATTGTCTGCTCCTCTCGGCCGACTATTCGCAGATTGAACTGCGCCTGATGGCCGACATTTCGGGCGACCCGAACATGATTGAGGCGTTTGCCCACGGCGAGGACATCCACCGCGCCACGGCAGCGAAAATCAACCATCTGGCCCTCGACGAAGTGACCGACGACCAACGCCGGGCCGCCAAGACCGCCAACTTCGGCATAATCTACGGAATCAGCGCCTTCGGCCTTTCGGAGCGTCTCGGAATTTCGCGCCAGGAGGCGAAAGCGCTTATTGAAGGATATTTCCGCACTTACCCCCTAATCAAGGAGTATATGACCTCCACGGTTGAGAATGCGCGCGAAAAAGGCTATGTGACAACGGTTATGGGGCGCCGCCGTATGCTTGCCGACATCAACTCGCGCAACGCGGTTGTGCGCGGTTACGCCGAGCGTAACGCTATCAACGCGCCGCTTCAGGGCTCTGCCGCCGATATTATCAAGGTAGCGATGGTGCGCATACATTCGGCTATGAAGTCGGCGGGAATGAAGTCGCAGATGATTATGCAGGTCCACGACGAATTGATTTTCAACGTCGTTGCCGACGAACTGCCTGCCCTCCAGAGCCTCGTTGAAAGGGAGATGCAGGGCGCTTACAGCGGGAAGGTCTCGCTGACGGTTTCTTCGGGAGTGGCCGACAACTGGCTCGACGCCCACTAATCTGTTTTTACGTAAAAAAAATTGAAATTGATGAAGAAGCAAAAATATAATATCGCCGTTGCCGGAACGGGATATGTAGGGTTGAGCATCGCCACGCTGCTGGCCCAGCATAACCACGTTGTGGCCGTTGACGTCGTGGCCGAGAAGGTCGAGAAAATCAATCGTCGCCAATCGCCCATTCAGGACGAATATATCGAAAAATATCTCGCCGAGAAGGATCTGGACCTGAGGGCGACGCTCGACGGCGCCGAGGCCTACAGAGACGCCGACTTCGTAGTCATCGCCGCGCCGACCAACTACGACCCGCAGACCAACAATTTCGATACCCACCATCTGGAGGACGTCATCGACCTGGTTCGCAGCGTCAACCCCTCGGCGGTAATGGTCATAAAGTCGACCATTCCCGTGGGCTATTGCCGCTCGCTCTATGTGAAATATGCCGCCCTCGGGGCCTCGGAACTCAATCTGCTCTTCTTCCCGGAATTTCTGCGCGAGAGCAAGGCGCTGTATGACAATCTTTACCCGAGCCGCATAATTGCGGGAGTGCCGAAAATCATTGACAATCCGCAATATAAGGCCGAAAATGAGGCTATACTCAAACTGACCGACCCGGAAAGGATTCGCCGGGCTGCCGAAACCTTTGCCGACCTGCTCAAGGAGGGCGCGCTGAAGCCCGAAATAGAAACCCTTTTTATGGGGATGAAGGAGGCGGAGGCGGTCAAACTCTTTGCCAACACCTACCTTGCGCTGCGCGTAAGTTACTTCAACGAACTCGACACGTATGCCGAACTCAAGGGCCTCGACTCGGGGGCGATTATTCGCGGTGTGGGGCTCGACCCGCGCATCGGTTCACACTATAATAACCCGTCGTTTGGCTACGGGGGCTACTGCCTGCCGAAGGACACGAAGCAACTGCTTGCAAACTATACGGACGTGCCGCAAAACATGATGACGGCTATAGTCGAGAGCAACCGTACGCGCAAGGACTTCATTGCCGACCAGGTCCTGCGAATGGCGGGCTATTACGGCTACACTTCGGCCAACACCTACGGCGCAGCGCCCGAGGAGCCGGTGGTTATCGGCGTATATCGCCTGACGATGAAGTCGAATTCCGACAATTTCCGTCAGTCGTCGATTCAGGGCGTCATGAAGCGCATAAAGGCCAAGGGTGCTCAGGTGATTATCTACGAGCCTACCCTTCCTGACGGGTCTACGTTTTTCGGCTCGGTGGTAGTGAACAATCTGGAGGAGTTCAAACGCCGGAGCAAGTCAATTCTCGCCAACCGCTACGACTCGGTTCTTGACGACGTCAAGGAGAAAGTCTATACGAGAGATATTTTTCAGCGGGACTGAAAAATAAATACAAAATACAGAATAAAGAATACAAAATTAGGGAGGTTATTCGTCGAGCGACATTTCCTCGAAGCCGGCGGCGTCAAACTCGTCCTCGTTGTAGGCGTTTGAGCCATAGAATTCCTCGTCGAATTCTTCAATGGCTTTGGCATTCCGGGCCAAAGGCTTGGCCTCAAAAACTTCGAGTTGCGATTCCTGGGCCGGCGCCGTGCCCATAGCGCAGGTACATAGCGGCTCAGAGAGCGTGCGGCCCGTCTCAGACTTCTTCATCTCGATATAGAAAGACCGGTCGTTCAGATAATCATACGTCAACATAAGGCGGGCGCCTTCATCTTCAATCTCATCCGAAAGGATAGTCTCGTCCATCAGGTAGGCGTCTTCCGACGCGTCGAGTCCCATATCTTCGAGCGTGATTTCGCGGCGCTTCTCCCAGTTGTCGTCACAAATAAAGAATGAACACATCTGGTTTTTGTCGTAGTTAACGCTCTCGAAAATTGCGTTGCGCAAGTCGAGAAAAGACGAATCGGCGTCAATCTGAATGTCACGGCGGAAATTTTCCACCTCGTCGGAAACAACTCTAAAATTGAAAATCATATATTTAGACTATTTTTTATTCGTTTTAACGCCGCTAAGTTATAAATAGTTTTATATTTTCGCAAATCTTTTTGATTTTTTTTCTTATCTTTGCGAAGAATATGAGTCGAAAGGTCTATTATCGCTTTAATCCGACCACTGAAACCTACGAGCGCGTCTACCCCTCGCGCCGTAAGCGTTGGATTTCCGCCGCCAGCCATTTTCTGGTGTCGCTCTCGCTTGGTGTGCTTATGTTTTTGCTCCTCGACGGGATTATTGACTTCCCGAAGGAGCGCCGTCTGAAAAACGAAAACCGCGAACTGCGCGAAAATATCAACCTGCTGAATTCGAGGCTCGACGAGGCCCTCGAAGTCATGGACGATATTGCCGAACGCGACAATAATTTCTATCGCGTAATCATGCAGACCGACCGCATCTCTGACGCCCAACGCTATGCGGGCCTTGAGCGCCTCAACCGCCTCTCGTCGCTCAACGACAATCAGTTGATCGAAGACCTCTCGGCGAAAATGAATCTGTTGGAGCGCGAACTCGTGGTCCAGAGCCGGAGTTTCGACCGCCTCTCGGCCCTGGCCCGCAAGAGCGCCGACCGCCTGGCCCACGTTCCGGCCATTCAGCCCGTATCCGAACTCTCGCTCAAGCAGATGGCGTCGGGCTACGGCAAGCGAGTGGACCCGGTCTACGGCACGGTCAAGTTCCACGAAGGCATGGACTTTGCCTGCGACGTCGGCACCCCCGTCTACGCCACGGGCAACGGAACCGTCCTCTCGGCCGAATGGGCTTCGGGCTACGGCAATATGGTCGAGATTGACCATGGCTACGGCTACACTACCCGCTATGCCCACCTCTCCGAACTCCTCGTGCGCCCCGGCCAGAAAGTGGGCCGCGGCGACCTGATTGCCAAGTCGGGCAATACTGGCAAGTCCACCGGACCGCACGTCCACTACGAAGTGCGCCTGCGCGGCGAACCCCAAAATCCCGTTAACTACTACTTCTATGACCTCACCCCCGAGGAATATGCCGAAATGATAACCCACGCCGAAAATGCCGGCCACGTAATGGACTGATAAACCTATGGAACAAAACGAACTCACAAAGAAATACTATCGTATTCGCGAAGTCAGCGAACTCCTTGCCATCCCCGCAAGCACCCTGCGCTACTGGGAGACGGCCTTTCCGCGCCTGAACCCTACCCGCAACGCCAAGGGCACACGCTATTATACCCCGGCCGACATCGAGACCCTGCGCCAAATCAAATTTCTGGTCCACGACAAGGGCCTCAAAATCGACGCCGCCGTTCAGCAGATGCGAATAGCCACGGACACCGTGGCCACCCGCGCCCGCGCCATCGAACGCCTCCAGGCGGTCCGCGCCCAACTCGCGGGGCTGCGCGACGCCCTCGGCAAACTCAAATAATCGTTGCCTCCGAATGAAAAAACCGTCTCCGCTGATTCTCCTGCTTTTTACGGCCCTCTTTACGCTGGCCGGCTGCTACCGTTCGCGTCAGGTTCGCGAGCGCATTGACCGCGCCGAAAACATAATGATGGACAATGCCCCCGCCGCCTTGCAGATTCTTGACAGCATCCCCCGGGCCGACCTCAAAGGCAAAGCGAACATTGCGCGCTTCCACCTCGTTAAATCGATGGCTATGTATCGCACCAACGCCTACGCCTCAACCGACTCTCTAATCACCATTGCCGTTGACTACTATTCAAGCGCCAACGACCCTCGGCGCCTGATGCAAGCCCTCTTTCTCCGCGGCGACCTCCGAATGGAACTCCGGCGTTATGACATAGCGATGAAAGACGCTCTCCGAGCCTACGACCTCGCCCTCAAAGGCGACGACGAAGACTGGAAAGCCCGCTGCGCCGAACGTATTGCCGACTTGTTTGCTGTTACTAAAAATTACAAGGAAGCGCTGCCATATAACGAAAGAACAATAAACCACTATTTAAAAGCGGGAAAAGACCGAAATGTTCTTTTTGCAAAATGTGATCAAGCCGAAACTCTTGAACGGGTGGGGGAACGGACTAAGGCTCTTTCCATAATTGACAGCATATACAAAATTGCGCATATGGGGGCACCAGACTCTGAACTCATTGCCTATGCTATAACTAATTATAGTGAGATGATCAGTCCAGAAATTGAATATAATAAAGTCATTAAACTACTTACGGAAAAAGAAAATATTTGTGGGCTTTCGCCATATGAAAAAGCAGATATTGCTTCGGCATATTTAACAGGTAATTATATGGATGAAGCAACAAAATATCTTGAAGAGGCTCAAAAAACTGTAAATAACGATATTGAACAAGTTCAGATAAATTCAGCGTTATCTCGCTATTACAAAAAAACAAACCAGTTGGATAAACTTGCCGACCTATACGATTCGGCAATGTCAACTATATATAAAGAGGTAACCTCAACTCTAAACAATACAACCATAAATGGGCTTCAAGACTTTTATCAGGAGAAAAACGAGAAAACAGCGCTTGTAAAACAAAAAATACGTTTTATATGGATAATTTCATCCATAATTTTCATAGCCGTTACTTTTGTTTTAATAATAAGCCACCGATATAAAATTCGTAACAAAGATTTAGAAATAGAAGCATTTATAGGTCAAATTCGCGCTATGAGTGCTCAAATTACGAATCTTTCTGACTCTCAAGAGCAAGGTGAGCAACAACTGAAAACGCAAATTGAAAATCTTTTTAGAGAACAATGGAATACACTAAATACAATATGTAATACATATTACGAATCACCTGATGATGAACTAACAAAAACATTAGTACTTCAGGAAATCAAAAATCAAATAGACAAAATCTCGTCAAAAAAGAATCTTACCCGAATCGAAATGTCTGTTAACCAAAATATGGATAATATTATCGGCAAATTACGAGAAGAATGTCCAAACATCAAATCATCCGATATCACATTTTTAACTCTAATAATTGCCGGATTTGCTACAAAAACTATATGTCTTTTTTTGAACTTAACAACTTCGAATTTTTATAAAAAAAGAGAGCGTTTAATCACTCGCATCAAGGAATCACACGCGGCTAATTCAGAATTATTTATCAGCAAAATATCTAAATAACTGAATAACAATACGTTATACACAAGGCAAAAACACGCAATTTGTAACACATTGCTAATCAGACGGTTACGCACTGTCTAATTATTTAATTCATTACACCACATAAAGTATTATTAGACAGACATTTACAACAAAAAATGTCTAAAATTTTCAAGGCCTTATTTTTTGCCGTCTCACTCATATACGCTAAATTTGCAAGCGAATTAAAACCAATTTATTATGAGAAATTTAGCGATTTTTACAACAATGATTTTAGGGGTATTTTCCCCTCAGTATCTCCTTGCCGACTCATCGAATGACAAGGGCGAAAATTCACATCTTTTCTTTGAAAAAAAAACTGTGAAAATCAAAACTCGTCCGAAGGCTCCTTCGCGTCAGGTTGTCTCCGCAACCTTCGCCGATGGCTATCTGACCATCTTCTTCGCTATCCCCGAAGGCGAATATGAATTGACGGTCACAGACTGCGAAAATGTGCAGACCTCTTTCTCCGGTCTCGACTCTTCCGCCCTCTGTCAAGTTCACGTTGGCAACCTCGAATCGGCCACATTCGAAATAACCACTTCCAACGGAAATACCTACACTGCCGAATATCCTAATCTTTAACCTCATAAACCCAAATCGCAATGAAAAAATTATTTAAACTCTTTGCGCTCGTCGCCCTCGCGACCTTCGCCTCCTGCTCGGAGCAGGAGACAATGGAGTCCGCCATTATGGACGGAATGGCCTCCGCCGCCGACAGTTATAATTATACCGAACACCACAGCATACCGGTTGATAGCGCCTTGGCCTCACTTCAAGAATTCATAAACGATGAAACCGGACCCGGCTCAAGAAGTAACTCAGAGAGGAAAGTGGAGTCAATTGTGCCAATCAGTACTATGTATCAGGTGTATTCGACTTAAGAGATCCTAATATCGAACTCGATTACGAAGGATACGACATTCCTAAATTAAATTATAACAATCTCCTAAGAATAATTACTTACTGATGAAAAAGAAGTTAATCACATATTCTTGCGCTCTGCTCGTTGTATGCGTAGCCGTCCTTACCGCTTGTTTCACCAGAAACAACTTCGGTTATCCTTACTTAGTAAAGTTCTCTCAAAAAGGGGGAACGAAAACAATCAAAGGCGATAACTTCTTTACCAACATTGAAATCAATGATGTAAAAGGTAATGGAAATTATGCTGAGGGAGACTGCTTCAATGACCCATCTATGACGGTAACCTACGATTGGCTTACCGTTGAGCAAGTTAGAGGGTCAAACTCCTTAATTGTTACCGTAGCACCTATGGAAGGGCAACAATCGCGCAGATTATATATAAGAGCGTACTCCGCTATGGAATATGCCGAAATTACTGTTAAGCAGAAAAAATAAGTTTGAAACAGGGGGGGGAGCAAAAGGTGACCCAAACGGTCCTTCGGCCCGTGGGGAGCCTGGAGACTCCCCTTCCTGAATTGATATTACAAATTATGTTTTGCAGCATGTTTTCTTGCTTATGACTTAATTTAGTGTTAACTTGCAATGTCTTAACCTCTAAACCTCTTTCTTATGATTAAATCTTTCTTCAAGTGGATTGCCTCCGCCGCAGTAGTACTTTCGTTCACTGCCTGCCAGAATGACGACCCCCAAAAGCCCGCCGTTGACCCTCGTGGCGACGAATATACCGTAGGCGAAGTGGCCTCAGTCAGCGACTCCCGTGCCGCCGACCTCGCAAGGGGTCAGCAGCAGTTTGCCTACGCCCTTGCCGACGAACTCGCCACCCCCGGCGAAAACTTCGTTTACTCCCCTATGTCGCTCTATAATCTCCTTGGCCTCATTGCCAACGGCGCCGACGGAAATACAGCAAAGGAGATTTCTGCGGCTCTTTATGCCAACAATACCGACGAAATCGTTGCGCTATGTCGCCGTCAGATTGACCGTTTTAACGAAATTGACGCTGAGGCAAACGCCTTTAATCGCAATTTCTTAGATAATAAAGAAGGCGCCGAGCAGGAATTTATTGACGCATTTTTGGCTATGAGTGAGTCGATGAGAACTAAGGCTTCGATTGTAAACGGCCTTTGGATTGACCCGAAACGTTGCTCACCCTACCCGACTTATGTCGAAGAATGTCGGAAATGGCTTAACGCCGAAGTTGCAAACGTTGATTTCTCTAATCCCGAACAAACCAAGCAATCAATCAACTCACGTATAAGCCAGGCAACCAACGGGTTGATTCCCGAACTTCTTGGGCAACTTCCCGTCTCAACAGAGATGGTCTGCGCCAATGCTCTTTACCTGAACGCTAAATGGACCTACGGTATGACCGAATTAAACGACAAACAGCCGTTTAATAATATTGACGGCTCCAAATCAATGGTCACCACTCTTTCCTCATTGCAACATTACGCATATGCAGAAAACGACGATTGCCTCTTCATCTCTCTCCCCCTCGGCGATTTTCTCGAATTAACCGAGGAACACCTCTTTTCTTTCTCAATCGTGATGCCTAAGGGACAGAAAACACCTGAAGAGTTTATCAACGCAAATATTAACGAAATGGCCAAAGCCGCCACTGCTAACGGGGAGATTCTGCTCACCATTCCCGCTTTTGAACTGAATGTGCGCCCCGACGCCGAATCACTTATTAACGCATTTAATGCCCTCGGGTTGGTCGACGCCTTTACTTCCAAAGCCAATTTCGGGCGAATCACTTCATCCCAATTCTTTGTAGATCAGATTGTTCATCAAGCCATAGTAAAGGTAACGGAATCAGGCGTAGAAGCAGCCGCCGGCTCAGCCAATATATGGGTGAGCGAGAGCCTGAAACCCAAGCCCGAGCCGCGCCTCATCAAAATTGACCGCCCGTTCCTCTTCCAAATCACCGACAACCGCACCAACACCGTCCTCTTCCTCGGCACGGTCAACACCCTCTAAACGCCTATGAAGATAAAACGATATATCGCAGGCATAATCCTAATCGGTTGCGTAGTTGCCCTTACCGGTTGTTTCACTGACAACAACCATGGCTATCCCTATACCGTCACGTTCCCTAAAGAGGGAGGGACCAAAGTCATTAAGGGCGATACCTTTTTCACGAATATTGAAATTCGAGATAGCCACTTTAATACCAGTTTTTCTGACAGATATTGGGCGGAAGACCCTTCAATTTCAGTTACTCACGACTGGTTAACAGTTGAACAAGTTTCAGGAACAAACACCCTCATCCTTACGGCAAAGCCTATGGAGGGGAAAAAGACCCGCAAACTCACAGTCAATGCAATTATCTCAATGGACATTGCCGAAATTATCGTTAAGCAGAAAAAATAAGTTTGAACCTCAGGGAGGGGAGAAAAAGGTGACCCAAACGGTCCTTCGGCCCGTGGGGAGCCTGGAGACTCCCCTTCCTGCATTATTGGTTATATGAAAATTCATTGTGTATTTAGGACTTTATGTGTGTTGGGGGCGGCTTGCGTCGGCTCGCTGCTGTCGGCTTGCTCCCACAGCACACGTTCGGTGAATAAGCCGGATATTGACCCGGAAACTTTTGTTGTTCCATTTACGTCAAAGAAACCCCTGCCGCCAATCATTATGGTTGTAGACCGCCCCTTTGCTTACAATATCCTCGAAAAAAAGAGCGGCGAAATCCTCTTCACCGGAGTCGTCTATAAACTCTAAGCGGGCGGAGGATTACCGGGAGGGACGGCGCTCCGTCGCCGTCCCAAGGGGCCGCAAAAAACGTCGCGGAAGTGGTGCGCCGACGGAGCGGTGCACCTCCCGGTATTAAAAACCTCCCGGCACAAAATAAAGGCGGGACGACCGGGGGACGTCTCGCCTTTTTTAGGGGTTATGAGGGAGGGGTTAGAAGCGGATTACGAGTTCGGTGACGAAGCAGTCGCTGACGGCGTCGCCGCCCTTCCAGTCGAAGTATTTTTCGTAGTTGAGGCGCACGTCGGCGTGGAGCGACTTGTAGGTATAGGTAACGGTGGAGCCGATGGTTGCGCGGTTTCGCTTGAAGTTGGGTTTTTCGCTTCCGGTCGAGAGTTGATACTGGTCGGTCAGTCCGTCGAAACGGCCCTGGATAGACCAACGGTTGAAGACACCCCACTTCACGTCCTTATGCCAGTCAACGAACGCAACATATGAGTGCGCGTTCTTATACTTATTGTGGACATAGTGCTGATACATATATTCAGCGGCGGCATAAACGTGTTTGCCATTCCATTCGAGGCACACGTCGGCAAGGTTGGAGCGGGTAACTTCGGGCTTAATCGAAGCGTAGCCTCCGGAGAGGGTGAAGCCCTCGGGAAGTTTGGCAAGGAGTTTGCCGGCATAGGCCATTGAGTGGGAATATGTGGCACCCTTATGGAGCGAAACGGGATTGAACGCGCCAACCTCAACAGTGAGCGGGGTCTTGGGAATCGAGTAGACAACCTTGGCGCCGAGGGCGCGATAGTTCATCATCTGCTTGCCCATAAAGGAGCGGTTGGCAAAGTAATAGTTGTTGGGCGCACGGAAACTCTCAACGCCGAAGGGCATACGGAACTGGCCGCCTTGAATGGTCAGGCCCTTGATGATGCGAAAACGTCCATAGGCATCGAGCAGCATCAAATGGTCTTCGTCGTTAAACTCGGCTTGCACGAAATAGTCGATCGAGGGGGCGATATATCCGCCTACGCTGAGACGGGCGTTGCGCACCCGGAAGCGGGAATCGCCGCTGCGGGTATCGAGTTCCCAGCGGGAGCGGACCGTGCCGTGGACCTGCGGGATGTAACTGATGTCTGCCGCAACAGCCACGGAGGCTGTTGCGAGGCAGAACATTGAGATTGCGAGTGACTTAAAGGAGGCCATACTTACCGGAAACAATAAGAACAATATAACCGAGGAGCAGGCCGAAGAAGCCCATAATCAGGCCGGTCTTCACCATATCTTTCTGCTTGATAAGACCGGTAGCGTCGGCCAGGGCATTCGGGGGAGTAGAAATCGGGAGCACCATAGCGACCGACGAGCAGATTGCCACACCGATAAGCAGGGTTCCGACGCCGCCAAAACTTGAGAGTGTCTCCATATTTTGGCCGACAATGGCAAGAATCGGGACGAAGAGGGCTGCCGTAGCCGTATGGCTGATAAAGTTGGCCATAAGGTAGCAGAGGAAGCCGGAACCGATAATAACCATAAGGGGCGACCAGGAAGCGAAGGGAATGGCTTCGATAAGATGCTGGGCAAGGCCGGTCTGATTGAGTGCAACGCCGAGGGCGAAGGCACCGGCAATCATCCAGAGGATTGACCAGGAAATTTCTTCGAGGTCACGCTTGGTGATTACGCCCGTAATTGCAAACACGCCGACGGGGAGCATCGCAACGACGTTGGCGTTCACTCCGGTGATAGAGTCCGTAAGCCAGAGGAGGATAGTGATTGCGAAAGTCACGTAGACCACGTAGTTGCGCCAATCGCTCTTGTGGTTGTCTTCAATCACGAGGTTAATGGTTTTCTGCTTGAAGGGGAAGAGGGTTCTGAGCATAAACCAGGCGATTACGAGCAGGAGGATAGTCAGGGGGACCATCACCATCATCCATTGACCGAAGCCGATTCCGAGGTTCATACCTTCGGGGTCGTTGAGATATTTGAGGGCGATTGCGTTCGGGGGCGTGCCGATAGGGGTACCCATGCCGCCGATGTTAGCGCCGATAGGAATTGCGAGGGCGAGGCCGATTTTGCCCTTACCGTCGGCGGGGAGAGCGCGAAGCACCGGGGCGAGGAACGTGAGCATCATCGCAGCCGTAGCGGTATTGGAAATAAACATCGAGAAGAGGCCGGTCACGAGCAGGAAGCCGAGCAGAACGTTTTCGCTCTTGCTACCGAAGGGAGTGAGCAGCGTCTTGGCCAACTTCACGTCGAGGCCGCTCTTGGTGGCGGCGATAGCGATGATGAAGCCGCCGATAAAGAGCATAATGGTCGGATCGGCAAAGCAAGCAAGGATAGCCTTGTATTTTACAAGATTTTCATATTTAACGCCTTGGGCATCAGTCTGCAGGAACCAAAGAGCCGAATCGGAGGTTGCGAAAAGCAGCAATACGACTACAACCATTGAGGTAGTCCAGGCCGGAACAGCATCGAAAAGCCACATCAGGGCGGCGAAAGCGAAAACACCGATTACGCGCTGTTCAATAGGGTTGATACCGGTAAGCCCATAGGCCGAAGCGGGCACAAACCAAAAGAATAAAGTTACGATAACTGCAAAGGCAATCTTCAGGCCTTTGAGGCCAAGGGGATTGCGGTTGCTGCGATGCTCTTGCTTCCATTTATGGTAAGACTCAAGCAAATGATAACCATGAAAGTTTTTAAACATGATGAATTATGTAAAAAATGATTAGTTTTCGTCCGAAAAACGGGTGCAAAGTTACGAATTTTTCAGCGATTTTGCTATATTTGCGGTCAAAAAAGCGAAAAAAAGATGAATCCACAAATGATTACCCCACCCGACTTCGAGCCGGGCGATGACGAAATTAAGGTTATCAGCGGCCCCACCCCGGGCCTACGCGGCGACATTTACGTACTCCCCTCGGACAGTCGGCGACTCCCAAAGGCTGTCGGCGAACTGCTCGAACTTGTCAGCGAATGGGATCAGACCACCTTCTACGTCACCCTGCTGCGGGGGGTTGACCCCGCCTGTGCCGCCCCGCTCTTTGCCCCCGCCCTCCGCCTCTACAACATCCGGCTCCCCGAAGAATACCTCCGCCTGCTCACAAATTAGAGCGACTGAGTAAAATTGCGAACATCTTGAACGACCTGCTCCTTGGCCGCGAAAATCTCCTCGAAGGAGTTCCTCATATAGGAGGCAACATCTTCCACCGATACAAACGGGTGAAGCATCACTCTCTTATTTCCTGCAAACTCATACGTATCAGGGGCCTCTGACTCAACATAAAGTACCATTCCTGGCGGCATCCTATAGCCATTTACAAACTCATACAACCGTGCAACTTTGGGCGCGGGAACATATGCTTGATACCATTCAGAATCAGAAATAACGAGTCCATAATCCGACGAGCCCACTGCAAACTGATTACCCTGATATTCAATGAGGTAAATCTCGTCCTCCATCCAAAACCGCCAGTCCATCATCTCTGCAGCCTCCTTTATCTTTAGAAAATTGACCTCTTCGGAAGACATTTGCATTAGAGATTCCACCTCGGCGGCTTCTTCCCGATTCTTCCCGCGCATTACGGAAAGGATATATTTAAGAATCCCCATCAGAAAATCAGCAGACAAATAAGGACGACATAAATCAGGGCCGGCAGAATCAGACAGATAATCACGGAGTTCAACTCATAGTTGCCCCCGAAGCGATTAAAGTAGTTAAGAAAGCGGACCGACTCCTTGAAAGCCCAATCGGACCAACGGCTAAAGCGGCCGCGGGTACGCCAAAAAATCACAGCCCATACGGCGAGCAGCAGCGGTGTGGTCAACGGCATCATGATCAGGAAGTCGAACATAACGGTCCACGTCAACGGAACCACCAGATAATAGACCAACACGTTGACCTCATTATAGGTCAACCCTAACTTTGCAGCCATCCTGACAAGCCCCTGAGCCGTCCAATCAAATGACTTTTGCACTATACCTTTCATTTCTTTTTCGGGATAATAATTGAATTATTTGCGAGTGCAAAATTATAAATACTATGAAACCTACGCAACAAATTATCGTCCCGATGTATGAACTCGTCTTTTGGATGTATGAATCGGAGAAAAAGGCCCCCGTCATCAATGACTGAGGCCCTTCAATTCGGCGCATACAATATCAAAAAAGTGCGGGGAGGTTAGGATTTGCGGCGGCGTTTGCGGGTTTGCTTTTTGCCGAAGAGTATGTCGACAATCGAGCGGCCGATTTTGCGTTCGAGGCCGGTTCGCGAGGTCGGGATTCCGGTCTTGCGAGTGAAGTCGCGTTTGAGTTTAGTGATGCCGAGAGCGCGCTTCCAGGAAAAACTGAGTCCGGGGATTTTCATAATATTACAGGTTTAAGCGTTAAAAAAGCAAAAGAGGCCTGAAGGCCTCTTTTGTTTACTTGCGGATGCCAAGTTCTTTTTGCGCGATGATTGCGCGGTAGCGGTTGATGTCCTTGCGGATCAGGTAATCCAGCAAGCGACGACGCTTACCAACGAGTTGTTTCAGAGCGCGAGCGGTGGCATAATCTTTGTGATTTGACTTGAGGTGTTCAGTCAAATGAGCGATACGGACCGAGAACAATGCAATCTGTGCTTCAGGAGAGCCAGTGTCAGTCTTACCCTTACCGTATTTCTCAAAGATTTCAATTTTTTCGTCAGAATTGAGATGCATTCTTAGGAAATTTTGGTGATTAATAATTATATGAATAAAAGTTGCTTAAAGCGACTGCAAAGGTACGCAAAAAAATTGTAACTCACAAGTTTTGAACTACATTTTTATTTCGGGCGACGATATGGTCGCCGCCCCTCCCGCGAGCCTTTAACTTTTAGAGGGAGATTTTGGCAGACTTGCCGCCTTCAACCTTGATGAATACACCGTTGGAAGGCGAAAGGACGCGACGTCCCTGAAGGTCGTAATAGACAGCCTTTCCGGGCTTGGTCTCTACGTTGACATCCTCGATTGCGGTTTCGCCGTCGAAGCGCACTACGTAACTGAGATATTCACCCTTATTAGCGCCACCCCAGAAGTTATAGGCCACTGAAGAGAATGCGTTCCAGTCGGCCGAAACGAAGGGACGACCACTGATTTCAAGGTCAACAAAATCAGTATCGCCGAGTTCGGCATCAATTTCTACCTCAACTTCATGAACCCAGTTGTCGGCAATCCACTTAGCCAGTTCGGGAGCGCGTCCGGTGAGATACTCGCCATAAGGTTCCCAGGAGTTGGTAGAAAGATGATAGACATAGCCGAGGTCAGCGCCGCCGGCATCCATATAGCCGAGCACGTCGCCCTCGTCGTTCACGCCGGTGACGCTCATGCTGAAGCCCTGCATACCGATAACCTTGCCCTCGCCGGTCTGGGTATCATAGATATAAGGACAGTAAATAGACTGAGTGCGGCCCTCGGCAGTCATATAAAGCACCTCGGCAGCAGAGGCCATATATCGGCCGTTAGGAGAGACATAGACGAGATTGAGAACGAAGGTAAGACTCTTCTCCATCAGTTGGTTGAGCATAGCCTCATACTTCTCATACTCCTTGAGCCACTCAAGGTGAGGTTCAAGTGCTTTATTGTATTCTTCGATTTCCTCATTAGTCATAAACTGCTCGTAGCGGGGTTCGGGAATTGACGTGGGATTTTCGAGATATTTCTGATATGCGGCGTCGTATGCGGCGAGTTCCTCTTCGGTCATAAAGTTTTCCATCGAGGGAATCATCGGGCCGTCGCCGGGATAAGGCACAACCTCAATACCCTCGGGGAGAATCTTGTCGCGCAGCGGGGTCTCGTAGGTCCAGGTGCCGTCCTCGGCCTGCTTGTAGACAATAGGCTCATGGAAGAAGCCGTTGCCGGAGGTAATCTGGCCCCAGATGGTTTTGCCGTCGGCGGTGATGCTCACAGCGGTAACATACTGAGGAACCTGACCCATAAAGTCGGTGGTCGGGTAAGGAAGAGGCATCTGCTGGCCGAAAGAACCGTTTTCGCGAGCATCCCAGTAGCAGGGGTAAACCATCAGTTTGGCGTCGTCGAGAACGAGGCCTACACCGGTGCTGGCGTTACCGCAGATACGGGTCATATCGGGAGTGATACCGCTGGCGATACCCATACCGGCAGGGTCGGCTGCAGCCAGAGGGAGTTTGGTCCAACGGCCACCACGCCAAATGGCGGAACCGCCGGAATTGTTCACATAGCCGACCATGGCACCCGAGCCCCAGAAGTTGCCGCTGCCAACGCCATAAGAATTATTGCCGGATTCGGCATAATCATAATGTTCGTCGGTGTCCAGATCGTAAATAGAGATTGAACCGTAGAATTCCGACGAGGCATATTTGCCGTCGGTGCTCAGGCCGACAATAAAGTCATTGATAATCTTTGTTTCAACCCCGGCCATCGCTCCGAAAGCAGAAGAGGCCGCAAGGCAAGCAAGTAAAAGTTTTTTCATATCAAACTATTATTTATTTTATTATTGCAGTTCAACCGGACCTTCGCGAAGAATTTCCGGATTAGAGGAATCAAGAAGGGAAACTATGGCAGTGCTTTGGCGTTCTGAATCCGGGTCAGAGTCTGCGTCGGTAATCATCAGGTCGACCTGCGATTCGAGTTCAAAGGGGTCAACGCTGCCAAGCGAGCCGCTGAGAATCGGATGACCCAACTCCTCGGCCAGGGCGCGCGCAATCTCATTGTCGGGCACACGGACGCCCACCTGCTTTCTATGTTTGAACGCCTTGGGGAGCGCAGGAACGGGCGGAAGAATAAAAGTGAAGGGACCGGGGAGATTGCGGCGTATGACATCAAAGGCGCGATTATCAATGCGTGCATATTGGGCCGCCTGGGCAATCGAGGCGCAGACAATCGAGAGGGTCTGCTTAGCCGGGTCAATCCCCTTCAGCCTACAAAGTGCAGCGATTGCCGACGGATTGAGCGAGTCAGCCGCCAGCGCAGGGTTTGAGTCGGTAGGATAAATAACCACCCCGCCCTCCTTAATTATATCGACAGCGCGCTCAATCGCACGCATATCAATAGACTTCGGGTAAATACCAATAACTTCCATAGCGAATAAAAAAACAACGGAAGTCTGCCGGGAAAGGAAATTCCGGACAGACTTCCAAAAGGGTTTTAAGCCGGAAGCGAATTATTCGGCTTCAGCAGCAGGAGCCTCTTCAGCGGGGGCTTCTTCGCCGGCAGCCTCAGCGGCAGCAGCGGCTTCAGCCTCAGCCTTAGCGGCAGCGATTTCAGCCTTCTTCTTAGCAACAGCCTCAGCCTTAGCCTTGTTGACAGCCTGTTCGGCTTCGAGGCGGGCTTTGAGTTCCTGTTCCTTCTTAGAGGCCATAGCGGTCTTGTCTGCGTCAACGGCCTTTTGCTTGCTCTGCTTCCAAGCAGCGAAGCGGCGTTCGGCTTCTGCTTCGTCGAATGCGCCCTTCTTCACGCCGCCCTGGAGATGCTTCATCAGGAGCACGCCTTCCTCAGAGAGGATTGAGCGAACGGTCTGGGTGGGGATTGCACCGACATTGAGCCAATACAGAGCCCGCTCGAAGTTCAAAGTTACCGTAGCGGGATTGGTGTTCGGGTTGTACGAACCAATGCGCTCGATAAATTTGCCATCTCGTGGCGCTCTGCTGTCGGCGATTACGATAGGATAAAACGCGTAGTCCTTGTGGCCACGACGCTGCAGGCGAATCTTAGTTGCCATAGTAGAGTTTGGATTTTGAAGTTAAAAAGTTAATTGATTGGGTTTGTATTGGTTGATTTATTGCTAAATCGACCGCAAAGGTAAGCATTTTTTTCGAATCCCGCAACAAATTCCTATCCAAAAGCGTCTTAATTGTAGTTTTTTAGTTAACTTTGTAGTCCCGATTAACCGAACAGAACATATGGAGATTAAACATATATTAACATATGGAGATTAAACATATATTAAGGAACGCGCGCGAGAAGTTGAACGTTGAGCAACTGACCGCGACGCAAAGCAAGATGGCCGACCTTCCCTCGTCGGCCAAATCAGTAACTCTGATTGCGCCGACCGGCTCGGGCAAGACCCTCGCCTTTGCCCTCCCGCTTCTTCGCCGACTTAACGATACGGCAAAGGGTATTCAGGGCGTAGTCCTCGCTCCGGCCCGCGAACTCGCCCTGCAGATAACCAAAGTATTGACCGCCTTGGCTCCGGGCATCAGAATCACGGCCCTTTACGGGGGGCACTCGATGCTCGAAGAAAAGCGCTCGCTGGAGGCGCGCACCCCTGAAATCGTCGTGGCCACTCCGGGCCGACTGCTTGACCATTTGCAGCGCCGCAATCTCGACCTGCGCACGGTCAAGACCCTTGTGCTCGACGAGTATGATAAATCGCTTGAACTCGGCTTCAGCGACGAGATGCGTCGCCTTGTGGGCGCAATGCGCAATGTGAAACTACTAATTCTGACCTCGGCAACGCGACTTAACGAATGGCCTGACTTTATCAACATAGCCGACAACCGGGAACTTGATTTCAGCGCCGAGGCCGTTAAGCCTGACCTGGAGTTTTTTAACGTCCTTTCGCCCGAGGCTGATAAACTCCCGACCCTCAAGCAACTTCTGTTGCGCCTGCCCCACGAGCGCACAATGATTTTCGTGAACCATCGCGAAAGCGCCGAACGTGTCTTCAGTTTTGTCAAAAAAGCAGGCTTCCCGGCGATTCTCTATCACGGGGCGCTCGACCAGCAGCAGCGCGAAACGGCCGTAGACCTCTTTACCAACGGGTCGACACCGATAATGATAGCGACCGACCTTGCCGCCCGCGGTCTCGACATTCCCGCCGTAGGCTCCGTAATTCACTATCACCTTCCCGTTGGAGCCGAGACGGGAACACACCGCAACGGCCGTGCGGCCCGCATGGGCGCTGCCGGTTCGGTATATTATATAATAGGCCCGAATGAAACCCCCGTAGAGGATGCTCTGCCTTGGGAGCCGGAAGGGGAACCGGAGGGATGGCATTCCGATATCGCCACTCTCTTCTTCCACGCGGGCAAAAAGGAGAAACTCTCGAAGGGCGATATTGTCGGCGCACTGACAAAAATCTGCGGCCTCGAAGGGTCGCGGATAGGCTCGATTGCCCTCCACGACCACCGCGCTTTGGTAGCCGTCCCCAAAAGCGAAGCCGATAAAATAACCGAAATTTTGGCCAAAAATCGGATAAAAGGACAGAAAATACGCGTCACACGAATATATAACACTTTTTAACATTCTTACACATATCAAGTAAACCGGCCCGTTTGCTTACAAAATGACAGATTTTAAGCGCTCAAAGCCTAAAAACTTTAAAATTTAGAAGAAAATTTCTTAATTTATCCAATTTTTCGGTTTTATGTTATATAACATTTTTACTTGACAATTGGAAAAATTGGATGTAACTTTGCAACGTCAAAACGAAACAAGAGGTTTCGCAGGCAAAATTAAGGATTGTATCTTTTTCATTTTAAGTGTAACCATACAAAAAAACAATAGGCTTAGACATAACGAATAATAGCATTTAAGTACTACCGTAAAATCCGAGTGGTGGCCCGTCGAGACGACGCGCCACCATTTTTTTATCACATTTTCACTCCTCATTTTTCATTTTTCATCGAAAAGTTGTATCTTTGCACGTTGATTCAGAATATAAACATAAAAAAACTAATCATAATATCCGATGTACAGAACCAATACTTGCGGAGAACTCCGCCTTCAGGACCGGGGCAAAAAGGTGACCCTGGCCGGCTGGGTTCAGCGCGCCCGCAAAATGGGCGGTATGACCTTTGTTGACCTCCGTGACCGCTACGGAATCACTCAGATTGTCTTCACCGACGAGAGCAATGCTGCCCTTGCCGAAGCAGCCTCCAAACTTGGCCGCGAATGGGTTATTCAGGTTGAAGGAACCGTTGAAGAACGTACTTCAAAGAACCCGAACCTCCCCACCGGCGACATTGAAATCATCGCCTCCACAATGACCGTTCTGAACTCGGCCCTCACCCCGCCTTTCACTATTGAGGAAGATACCGACGGCGGCGACGACCTCCGTATGCGCTATCGCTATCTTGACCTGCGCCGCCCCAACGTACGCGCTAACCTCGAACTGCGTCATAAGATGACAATGGAGGTGCGCCGCTATCTCGACTCCAAAGGATTCCTCGAAATCGAAACCCCGATGCTCGTAGGCTCCACCCCCGAAGGCGCACGCGACTTTGTTGTGCCCTCGCGCATGAATCCGGGCCAGTTCTATGCCCTGCCCCAGTCGCCTCAGACCCTCAAGCAACTCCTGATGGTCAGTGGTATGGACCGTTACTTCCAGATCGTCAAGTGTTTCCGCGACGAAGACCTTCGCGCCGACCGCCAGCCGGAGTTCACCCAGATTGACTGCGAAATGAGTTTCGTGGAGCAGGACGACGTTATCGAACTCTTTGAAGGAATGGCCAAACACCTCTTTAAGGAAATTCGCGGCGTTGAACTCGAAGGCCAATTCCCCCGTATGAGTTGGGCCGACGCAATGAAATATTACGGCTCGGACAAACCCGATACGCGCTTCGACATGAAGTTCGTGGAACTCGACGACGTGCTTAAAGGCCACGGCTTCAGCGTTTTCGACAACGCAGCATACATCGGCGGCATCTGCG
>CAYUGU010000026.1:0-27934 GCA_964444345.1 uncultured Bacteroides sp. | reverse complement strand
GCGAATCGCTTGCCGGCGCTAAATACTCCCAGAAGCAGGAAAACGAAGCCGACGACTACGGCTACGACTTCCTCAAGTCCAACGGCAAAAACCCCTGGGGTATGGTCCGCGCATTCGAAAAGATGCAAAACCTCGAAGGAGCGCAAAAATCCAGTTACGTAACAAAGATGTTCTCCTCCCACCCCGAAACGGCCAAGCGCATCAAGCACATGACCGACCGCTGCAACAAGGACAACATCCCCCAACCCGAATAATCCCCCCGGGTAAACTAGAATGAAGGGAGTAGGGCCGCAAGGCCCTACTCCCTTCATTATCTGAATATCAAAAAACCTGGTAACATACTGGTTATCAATTATTAAAGCGCAAAGTTACGAATATTCCCACATTTTTCCAAGGGTTTTGAGGGCTTTTTCACACATTTTTCCAAGGGTTTTGACCCCAATTTCCCACATTTTTCCTAAAAATCGATACCTCCGTATGTCAACGAGGCGGCCCTCACGGTCCGCCTCGTTGGTCGAAACTATATTTTTACTTTACTTACTCTGAATTGGTCTTGGTTTATTATTCGGCGAGGGTTACGCTGAGTGCGCCGGTGGTCTTGTTGATGAGGGTCGGCGTTGTAACATCATTATAAAGCCCTTGTAAAAAAAACGGCAAGAAAACATAGAGATGGCTTAAACCCATAGTAGGCCCCCGCTAAATTCATTTCATAGGTTTAATCATCGATTCAATAAAAGCAATCTCTTTATCAGAGAGGTCGTATTTGGCGAAAAGTTGTGTATCTATTTCTTCCACGCTTTTACTCCAATCTATGTCACTGTTCGCAGTAAAGTCCTGCATAGGGACATTTCTCCACGTTTCTTTACTATTATCTTGGGTAACTTTTAATACTCCTAATAGGGTCCGAGAGAACTTGGTTTTTAGGTATTTTAGACACGCCATTGCCTCACTTTCAGAATCGAAGGCGCCAAAAGTAATAAAAGATTGCGTAACACCAACTAGGGGTTCGCCTATCAGAGGTTCGCCTATCAGAGGAGTAGAGTCTACTTCTCCAATAGCCCCCGACCCGTTACTCTTCGGTAGAATGACTTTCCATTTATTCATATTGGGATGACTCTCCAGCAACTTTTTCGACATCCACCTCCATGTACGCTTATTATTTACAAGTCCCAAAATTTTTATTTGATTGTTCTCTTTTGGAGACTCATGGAAAACCTCATTAATTGAAAAGATCGAAGTCGTTAGACGTTTTTCGCGCCCGTTGCTTCCAATTCTTTCTTTAATTCCGGGAAAATCTTTAAACAGTTCAACAAGGTTGAATTTATTTTGAGCGTAAATTATATCTTCGATCGACTTATTTGAGACCGAAGTCACCTTTGACAGGATACTATTCAATTCCGGGAAAGCGGTGTAGGCAATTATAGGCCCATAATCTTCATTCTCATTTCTAATACTTACCGCAATTCCTCCCTTTATATCTACATTTGGAAACATATCGGCACTTTTAGCCGAATATTTCGCAACTTTAAAGTGAGCATCTTGTAAACGTTCCTGATTCCAAGAAGACGGAGTTTTGCCTACATTGAAAATATATCTTGCAGGGGTTACAAAACTTGCTATTCTTGATAGCCCAAATGCGACATCCATAAATAGATGATATATAGGAGCATCGCTTGTTTTTTCACTCATAACCTGATACGGCGGGTTTCCTATAATTGTTGCAAAGTTCATATCTTTAAGAATCTGCAAAATATTGACATTCTTATCTTTATCTATTAAATCGCAACTCGTAAATGAGTCAAAAATATGTTCAATCGGTAGTGAAAGGAGCGAGTAGACTTTTCTTGTAAATTCATAGGCTAACTTCGATGTACAGATTGAATAAATCTTCTCTGACACCTCATAACCATAACGATTCAGCAACGCAATTGTAAACTCACCCTGTTTAGATGCAATATCTAATACCGGCCCATACGAAAAGACATCGTCAGGCAGGAGGTTTACCATATCTTCCGCGACCTTAAGGGGGGTCACAATTTCCGACTCAGACATACGGCCAAATTTCGTAAGAGCAATCTTTACTTTTTCCAATGGAGATTTACCCTCGTCATGATTGAGTTCGTTTGTATTCTGAATCTTATAGTCAAGTTTGCTTAATGCGTAACCCTTACTTTGATCTTGAAGTATTTGAAGTCCTCGCTTTTCCAGTCCTAAATTCGCACTTAGTCTAATATTATTGGAGGACTTATCAAGAATATGTATAATATCTTCCAGGCTCGATACACGATCTTCAGTTAAGAATGCAAAGAAAAGAATAAGGGCATAATATGACGCAAACTTCTTTACATCATCCTCATTTGATTCAGATTTGATATTGTCGTTAGCCAATGCAATCCTTTCATCAATTGGCATAACATCACCTGAAACTTTCGGAAGTACATCATCTCCATCTCCTTCCGCTTTTATATTTGCCGGGGAAGCGAGTCCCTTTTTTGAATCTATACGATTTAACAAGTCTATCACACTGCGGAGGACCGGGTTGTCTAAAAGCGATAAATCGACCGGCATTTCAGACGCTTCGTCCAGCACACTCCGAGTCGCAGCATAATTTCGCACTGCATCCAAAATATTATTCGCCGTAACTTCCCTTAATTTATTATGGTCCAACGTTATAATTGGAGAAATCTTTAATTCTGCCTCTATCCGCTCACGTAGACGCAAATTGCCATTATTTTCAGTATTTATATTATAAATCTGGCTTTTACGCTCCTGTAGACGGAATATGCGTTCAGGGTCAAAATCAACAAGAATAGTCTGAGGTTTCATGTTGAATTTGATTATATTGTTATCGTCATCCACATACTCCCGGATGAACGCATTTTGAAGCCTAAAGACGGCTTGATCATATTCCTCCGGCGAAGAACATTGCTTTAGAAAGATCATCGTATCCCATTCAGGAACAGTATTTCCGGTCAGCATTCGGTTGACGGTAAGCGTAATTGTTTTCTTTCCTTTTGCTTCACAGTCTGTAATATAAGATTTAACGCTCTCCGTACTTCCAAACCTTTTGTTTCTTTCCAATCCTGAAATATTTACTATCTCATAATCTGAAAGATTGCGAAATTCTTGTTTATGAGATTTAATAAGTTCTTCTAATGCGTCACACGATGCGCAATAAGGGAGAACAATGACAATATGGCGACATAGTTTCCCTTCTTTTATTCGATCATTATCAAGAAAGCCTAATACATTGGTATCATTCTTCGCTCCGTCAATAACTTTCAAAAAATCAAGAACTACATCTTCGTGAACAAATTTCTTATAATTCCCATCGGTCAAAGACATTGACATGGGGCGAAATAACTCGGCGAATGAAGTTGTCGCCCCATTGGCTTGCAGTTCGGCAATCCTATCAAGCGATGCTTTATTCGGAGTGAACGCAAAACGAATCATTTGAGGGAACCCGAAATAAGGGTTCTCCCATTCGGGGACATCTTCTATATACTTATTTTCATCAATCCATTTCTGCTGAGCCTCGGCAATGTCCGAAAATTGAATAAATGCAATTATATCGTCCTTTTCGAACTCATCACCCATAAGGATGCGATATGGCGTTCCGGAAAGATGAATTGTAACCTTTCGCTGAATTTTCTTTATTTCTACGTCTAACTTATCAAGCGTATCAATATCCGCAAGTTGCCTTTTATTCTCGGCCTTGACTTGCGCATTAGATAAAGACTGTCCGCGTTCCAAAACTTTGCCATAATGTTCCGCGCGTGCCCCGAAATGCGTTTCATCCACAATAAGCAAGTCCCATTCCTGATTGAAGACTTGCTTATGACACGCTTTAATCTCCTCCCCCTGCAAGTCTTGAAGAGTAAGGAATAGGACTACTCTGTCTCCCTTGTTCAAAGATTTTAGCAGAAAGTCAGGATCGTCCATCAAATCCTTTTTAACAGCATAGATATATCCATCGAACTTGACTATACTTTCAACGGTCTTCTTCCATTCGTCCTGAACGTCGGCCTTTGCGGAAACAACAAGTACGAGTTTAGCCCCCATACTTTTGGCACAACACATCGAAGTGAATGATTTGCCAAAACGCATAACAGCAAACATAAGCAGATTATTACGCCCCCTTTTCAATGGCCGTCTTAAAATTGTCAATAACGAGTTGCTGATTAGGACGAGGTTCGTAATTCTTATCGCGAACGTATTTAAATGTTTTAGGCAGACGGGCGGTTGAATATAACATATACCGTCCGTCGTTGCTTTTAGCGCTATTATGAATATCCGCAATTGCCTCGTCTATATCTCCGGTCGTTGCCTCTTTAAAGAATTCATTAGAATAGTATGGCATAACCGGCAACTCGCCCGGCATTAGACGATGTCTTAACTTATTGTTTACAAGAAACTCATGAACTGAATAATCTCGAAAAATCGTATCGTCATCAATACGGGCAGATTGCGTATAAATATGCTTAAGTTTCGGATATATTTTTGCCCACTCTCCAATACGGGTACTAACGGGCCGATAGGTGTCACCAACCTTTAAGTAATTAGGCACCGTTTCCGTTGTAAACGCATAAATATGAGGGTCAACCCTGAATATGAGGGTCAACCCTGCCGACTATCAGCGAATTAAGAATGTCCGTATTTAATCTTTCCATTATCTTATCTCTTTCGGCGGATCAACGAAACGAACTCAATAGGTTTACCCTCTTCCCAATCCATAATCAGACATTTTATCCCATTATGAGTATGGATATTCTTAGATTTACAACCAGGGCATTCCTGAAATTTCTGCACACATGAAGTTGAATCATCATCAGGCCCAAAAATTGAATGAATAACAGGCACCGGTATTGGCTTGCAACTATTCGGGATCACTCCTTTCAGTCCATCCATCTGCCAAATATTCCAAGATATAATATTCGCTATTTCCTTTAATATCGTCATATCAGGCTTATCAGAAAATTTCACATAGAAATATTCGATAAAAGTGATCAGCAACGAAGTACGCGCAATAACTATATTATCACCTTGCCATTCATATCCATACGTATTTTGAAACGCTAAACGAGCAGCCGCTATCCAGTCCTCAACAGTCTCAGTATTTTCACCAACTACACGTAGTTTGCGGTCAAGAAGGCCAATACGTCTATCTATCGAAATAGGATTACCTGTTACCGTATCATACCTGCTAACTAAATATGGAGCCTCGCCACAAGTTATTTCCAATTGTGTGTCTGCTACATAGTCGTGCCAATTCCTTCCTTCCGGAAAAACTATCGACTCGGGATTAACAATCCATGAGTGCGTGCCGTCAGGTTTATCAATTTCCATATTGAAAACCCCTTCACGCCCAAACCAAGCCTCATCAACAAGGTTACACTGTTTATTACACACCCACGATGGAGTAAAAACTTCGGCCATTTTGCGGCTTCGCTGTTGTTGTTGCTGCCGCGATTTAAAGGCTCGAGGCACAATAACCGCTTCATTCTCACCGGAAATTGCTTCAATGGTAATCGGGTCAGAGAATTGATAACCGGTTCCACGCTCGGCATAGTTATCCGTAGCCCAGAAAATATTATGTTGCGTAGTATGGTCTTTGAGCAATATGGGCAACAAGCCCCTTACCGACGTCAACAACTCATTATCAATACAAGATAGGTCGGCAACGGAATTTCCTCCCTGATTTCTAACCAAGGCTTCAATAAATGAGTGAACTCCTGCACAATTTTCCATAGTTTTACATTGCAAAGTTACAAAAAACTGTGCTAATTTCCAAATCCAGACCAAATACCTACGGATTGTATTTTTAGAAGGGGTAGCCGATGGCGAGGTGGAAGGCGAGGGAGTTTTTGAAGGAGGTCATGTTGTAGTAGCCGCGGCGCGAGGTTTCGTAGGGGGCGTGGATGCCGATGCCGAGGTCGCCGCGGATTACGAGCATACCGATGTCGACGCGGATGCCGGCGCCCGTGCCGAGGGCGAGGTCGCGGCCGAAGGTGGCGGCGCGGAGTTGTCCGCCGGGGCGTTCGGGGTCGTTTTTGAGGAGCCAGACGTTGCCGGCGTCGAGGAATACGGCGCCGTGGACGGGGCCGAAGATGGGGAAGCGGAGTTCGAGGTTGGCTTCGAACTTGAAGGTGCCGGTCTGGTCAAAGTAGTTGCCTTTGCGGTCGGCTTTGGGGCGATAGGAGCCGGGGCCGAGGGAGCGCACGGTGAAGGCGCGGATGGAGTTAGCGCCGCCTACCCAGAATTGTTCGGAGTAGGGTACTTGGGCGGAGTTGCCGTAGGCATGGGCCACGCCGGAGGCCACGCGGCCGAAGAGCCACGTATCGGAGGCGCCGAGGCGTCGGCCGTAGACCAACTGTCCGGAAACCTTGAAGAATTGCGAGATAGGGATTCCGAAGAGTCGCTTTTCATGTTTTTGGCCGCAGAGGCGCCAGAGCCCGCAGAAGACGCCGCCGGCTTCCTGGGCGGTCACGGTCCAGTTCAGGGAGTTGCGGGGCCCGAACATACGGTCATAGTTGTAGGTGTACATTATCTGCGGAATGAACTGCGAGCGGAAACTTTCGGCGATTGCGCGGTTGGCGTCCATAATGGAATCGAACTCGTTGGTGGTCTTCAGCAGGTTGGTGTAGGTCAGTTTCAGGAGGGTCAGGGTGTTGGAGGAGTAGCGCGTGGGGTTCCAGTCGTAGGAGTAGGAGGCGTTGAACTGGGCCATGCGGAAGTAGTGGGGGCGGTTGAGCAGGTCGGCGTTAAGCGTAATGCGGGTCCAACTGAGGTCGCGGCGAAGGCGGGGGAGGAACTTCGGGGCGAGCAGGCGGGGGAAGGCGAGCGAGCCTTGGAGGCCGATTTCGTAGGAGTTGAAGACGGAGGAGCGGCGGCGTCCGGTCTGCCATTCGTAGGAACCGGTGAGGGTCACGTTCAGTTGCTCGCCGCCGCCGAAGATATTGCGGTTGGTTACGCCGAAGAGGAGGCCCGGGCCGAGATAGGAGTTGGACTTGGAGGAGACGTTGGCCTCAAGGCGCGCCTCAAGGGGCACGTCGAGCGTACAGTCAACCGTCACGTCGAGGACGTCGGAGCCACGCATCAGGGCCGTAGAGTCTGAGGGGTGGACGTTGATGTCGATACTGCTGAAAATGCCGAGGCGGCTCAGGCGCGTCTGCGTATTGTTGATTGAGCGGAGGGTGAGCCGGCGCCCTGTGCGCGGGACTATACATTCGTCGACCAGGGCGTTGCGGAAACGCGACGGGAGGAAGCGGACAAGAGTGGCCCGCGAGGTCTGAATAGTGTCAGGCGTGCCCGGTTCGTTGCCTGCGCGGCGCACTATCATAGTGATTTTCCCGGCCTTATACTGGCGGAGAACCATCGGGTGGAGATTGGAGGCCACGGCCATTCGCAGGGCAATCTTTCCGGGCGTCTGAATCGAGTCGGCCAGATATTCGATGAACTCGGGCGAGAAGTAGTAGTAGCCCCTGTTGCGAACGACCTGGGCAATCTGTTGGCGGCAACTTGCGAGGGAGTCGACGCTATAGCGGCTTCCGGGCCGCAGATAGGGGATGCGGGCGGCTACGGAGTCGATAACGTGGGCCAGATAGTTAGTGTCGGGGAGTAACTCAATGGTGTCGAGCAGGAAGGCGGGGCCGGGCTTGACGGTGTAGGTGACGGTTTCGATTTTCGGGGTGCGTCCATGGGTCAGATTATAGTCGACGACGCCATGGAAGTAGCCGTTGTTGTGGAGAACCTGGTCAATCATCCGCGTGCGCAAGTCGGGGCGCACGTCGCTGATCAGAACCGGCTCGGAGGCCCATTTTTCGTAGACCCAGTGCTTGAGCCCGTGCTTATGCCCGCTCCAGTGGTTCCAGATCCAGAGGCCTACGGGGAAGGGGTCGCGGATGTTGGTCCAGGGCCAGGGGTTGTTGGGCTTTACGGTGACCGACTTTGAGATTTCACTCTTGAGGCCGGAGGGGACTTTTTCGCCGGGCTCGGCCTCGATTTTGAGTTTCATACCATCATAGAGGGCATCGTCGGCAGCAATTCGCTTTGTTGTCGAGCAGGCGGCCAGGAGCAGCGGGAGGGTCAGCAGCAGGATATATTTCAGGGCGCGGAGGGTCATTTTGAAGTCTTTGCGGGCTGTTTTTTACGGAAAATGAAGAGGTCGCGGAGCGAGCGCACCTTGCGGCGCATCACGAAGCCGACGCCGGTCTGCGTCACTTCGCCTTCGAGTATCGACTCATAGCCCGTATGGCGGAACAGACGGACATACATCGAGCCGGCATCGTTCAGCAGATAGTCGAACGATATGTCGCTGATGAGGTTCTGGGCCAGGTTCTCCTCGGCGTTGGCGTCGGTTGAATAGTTGCCGCCGACGACGATTTTAAACCTGTCGTTAAAGAGCGATTTGGAGAGTTGATAACTATACTGTGTGGCCGTCGAGGTGGAGCCGTTGCGGGTGCGGTCATACTGGTCCATCCCGAAACTGAGGTCGACACCCTTGATGGTGTTGGCGGCCCATGTGTTGAGTTGCGAAGTGAGGAAGCCGTAGAGCGCATTGCCGCTGAGGTTGGCGTTGCCGGTAGTTCCCTGGCCGGTGTAGACGCCATAGAGCAGCAGGTTCATAGCCTGATTGGCGCGCTGGGTGGCGCTCATCGAGCGGAGTTCGTTCTGGACGGTGATGTCGTCGTTGGTCTCCAGGTCGAAGGCTACGTTCATACGTTCCAGAGTGCCCGTGACGCCGAGGATTACGTCAAACACGACCAGGCGCGAGTTCTCGCCCGAGCGGGTCACGTTTGCCTTGATGTCGTCCGTAGCGTGGATGCTGAGCGTCGGGTTCAGAATCGGACCGTTGAAGGCCACGTAACTGCCCTGATTGAACGAGAAGTTCTTTTCGGAGATAATCGGGAGCGAATAGCGGAAAAATCCGGAGTTGATGGTGAAGCGGCCGGTCAGGCGTCCGTCGGGCTGCGCCGGGCTCATCGAATAGTCGAGGATGCCCTCGCCCCTGATTTGGGCGCGGTTCTGGCCGTCGGCGCTGAGGTCGACGGTAATGGTGGAGCCTTGGCGAATGTCGACCAGGGCGTTGAGAATCATCATCATCGAGGGGGCGGCGATGGTGTCGGCCTTGAGCGTAGTGGCGGTATCGGCAAAGTTCACGAAGCGGACCATGTCGTTATCGTTCTGCAGGCCAATGGCCGAGGCGCCGGCCGATTCGAGCATGTAGGTCACGTTGGTCTGCGGAAGGAGCGCAAGCGAGGCGTCGACATTCAGGAATCGCATCGAGCCGCGCACCTTGGCGTCGAGGTCAATGAAGGCGCGACCGTAGACGTTCACGTTCTTCCCCTTCTTTGAGTTGATAATCTGCATATTGGAGGCGTTGAGGGCCAGGTCGAGGCGCGGAAGGGCAAAGTTGCGCATATCGACCTTGCCGTCAATCAGCAGCGGGTTGGCGTTGGAGCCGGTGATTGCAAAGCGGTCAAAGCGCACCACGTTGCTATCGACCGGAACGGGCACGGAGTCGAACGTGAACGACGAGCCTATCATTCCGACCTTAACCTTGGCTTCGTGGAAGTTCAGGCTGCCGTTGAGCATCGGCGAGGAGAGTTCGCCCGTGACGTTCATCCGGCCGTTGAGCGAGCCGCTCAGGCGCGCATATTCGGCGGGAAGGAAGGGATTGGCGATTGCCAGGGGAAGTTCAATCAGGCGGAGGTCAACGACCATCGGGTCCGTGCGCGTGCTGTCGTTCAGGACGCCGTGGGCCGTCAGGGCGGTCTTTCCGTCAACATCCATCCCCACTTCGGCGTTAATCAGGCCGGAGCGATCGGTCATGACGTCGAGGTCGAGGTCAATGTCGCCCACGCGCTGCTTGCCGTAGGTCAGGTTTTCGAGCGAGAGCGTTCCGAGGCCGTTGAGCGAGGAGGTTCCGGCGCGCAGTTTGATGTAGGCCGACGCATCGCCCGCAATTGGCGGCGCAAAGGGGTTGATTTTCAGCCAGTCCTGAATATGCACGTTGTCGACCTGGAGCATCAGGTCGTCGGTAGCCGTCGAGTCGTTGGAGGCGCGGCTCTGGGAGTACAGTTTGAGCCGCGAGTCGGAGCCGGAGGCTTCGAGGTTGGCGCGCAGACGCTTGGTTGCCGTATTGAGCGCTATGTAGTTACCTCGGTTTACGGTCCAGTCCTTATAGGCGATAATCGGATTGAGCGGGTTAAAGTGGAGCGAGACGATGGAGTCGGTCGTGTGCAGTCCGAAGCCTATCTTGTAGCCGGTCCGGCCCTGAATGTTCTCTTGCTGCAGGAGGAAGTCGCCGCGGTTGCGGTTCCATTTGCCTTCGAGGCATACGTGAGCAAACTCGTCGAAGGTTCCGGGACGGTTGTCGAGGTCTACATCGAGGGCAATCTCCGGCCCGCTCTGGTTGATTACGGCAGTAATTGTGTCCAGGCGCATGGATTCTCCGGAATGGAAGGAGAGAACCCGGGCGTTCATATGGATTGTGGAGTCGCGCCGGGCCGTCAGGTTCAGATTGCCGAAGCCGAGTTTTTGCGGGCGCAGATAGTCGTTGACCAGATTGTCCGGGCCGGCGGTAAGGGCAAGATTGAAGGGCGGGAGGGTCTCGGCAAGCGAGTCGGCGTAAACAACTCGCGATGAGAACATACGTTGGGCCATCGTCGCGGCCTGGCCAAAGCGGCTTCCGAGGTCGCTGAGGGGGGCCAGGGCGTCAAATTTCAGGTTGAGTCCCTGATTGGTCAATTCGGCTTCGGTAAAATCATTTCCGGCGCGGAGACGGGCGCCGAGCGAGTCGGTCTGCAGATGCGATTGGCCGTAGTGGAAGTCGAGGTTCCGGATAGTTGCGGAGGCAACAATCGAGTCGCGGCCGGGAATCATGTAGCCGCGTGAAGCCAGCGCGAGCGAGCCGTTCATAACAGAGTCCGACATGTTCAGGGCGCGGAGGTCGATGCGCTCGATGTCGCCGTCGAGGTCCCAGTCAATCACGTTCGGACGCAGATGGCTGACCACGTTGAGCCGCGCCCGGGCGGGTGCCATGGTAGAGGCGAGGCGGGCACGCAGCAGCGACGTGTCGAGAGCGGCGGTCAGCGAGAGGCCGCCGAGGCGATTTCCCTTATAGTCAATGGAGTTGACGGCCACGTCGGCGTTGAGTTTCGCACCACACGCCAGGGGGTTAAATCCGCGGCCTGAGGCCTTGACCGTACCGCTGACGGCTCCGATTCCGAGGTCAGGCATAAAGGCGCTGACGGGAAAAGAGTCGAGCCGCAAGTCGGCATTATAAGTTGGCGCCGAGCCGCTCAGACCGCCCTTGAGGGCAATGCGTCCGGCTCCGGTGCGGGCCGTTAGGTCGGCGCTGTAGTTTTTGCCGTTTGCGCGGGCCGAGGCCTTGAGGCTCAGGGGCGGAATCTTGATGCCCGAGTCCTTGGGCAGCATGGCCTGGAGCGGCGCAGGGTTGGTCATCGAGCCTGAAAGGTCAACGTCGGCCAGCAGTTTGTCCATATCGGAGAAGTTTGAAGCATAGCCGCTCCCCTTCAGGTCGAAAATCTGCGCCATAGAGGCCCGGAGGGTGTCGACCCGGAGCGACGCCATGGTTCCGTGGGCATCCACCGCAAGATTCAACGGGGTTGATTGCGGAAGCGGCGCGAGCATCGGGAGCAGGGCGGGCATCGCCTCGGTCACGTCGGCGAGCATCACCGACGCCGCGGCCCTCACCTGCAGCGGCGCTTTGGAGGCCACCGAGTCGAGGCCCATCAGCGCATCGAGCCTCAGGGCGGTTTTATTTGCGTAAATCTTGAAGCCGCGGGCCGCCAGTTGGGTCGAATCCATCTCAAAAAGTCCGGAGGCACTCAGCCGGAGGCCGGAGCGCTCCGTCAGGGCCAGTTGGCGCAGGGGGACTTTGAGGGCCGAACCCTTCATAGTGAACTCGTTGACGGAAGCCGTCGCGTCGGTCATCTCAAGCCAGTTGAAGTCGAGGCCCGGAACCGGCTCGGCGCCCCGCTTGCCGTAAAGCCCGTGGGCAACCTCCATACGCAGCAGGCCGCTGCGAATATCAATAGTGTCGCCCGTCAGCAATCGGGCGTCGGACAGCAGCGCCTCGTTGACATAGGCGGCAATAGTGTCGCCCGTCGAGGCCATAAACATCCTATAGTCGAGATTGCGAATTGAAAGCGGACCGGAGGTAATAAGCAGCGGCTTTGTGGCCGTAGTGTCCTTCGGGGTAGTGGTTGTGTCCGTTCCCATCAGCAGGAGCACCCGGGCGCCGTTCAAGTCGGCGTGTTTCACGTCGATATGGCTGAACCCCAAATTCATCGAGGCCGCCGTGCCGACCGAGTCAATTCTTGCGCCTATGTAGAGCGAATCCGCGCCTCCCATCCGGTAAAAAGCGTTGCGAATAACTGCGTCGCCAATCTTGATTCGACCGCCAAGCAGGGCCATCGGCTTCACCTTCACCTCGGCGCGCTCCAGGGTAAGCATCGTGTCGCCACGCTGAACCACCAACGCATCCTCCAGACTCAACGTCAGCGGGAAACGCAGGCGGATATCGGCCGTCTCTATCTTCATGCCCGTAGACTCCTCGATTGAAGGGAGGACCCACGAAGCCACGCGATTCAAGACGCCCGGAACGTAGAGCAAAGCAACCGCTCCCACCACCAGCGCTATCAGCGCCGCCGGCAAAAGCAACAGCCAACGCAGCCACCGCCAATGGTGGCCTCGCTTCTTTGGCTCTTTCGAGCCGCCCTGCTCCTTTACTTCACTCATAAAAAATGGTTAAAAACGTGTCTACACTTATAACCGCAAAATTACAAAAAAGTTCTAACACCCCCAAAAAAATTAAACGGGAGTGGCTGTCGCAGTCACTCCTCGTCAAATAATAAACCAATCATTATCACATTTCTTTCACAATGAAAAAAGTCTTTCTGTGTGCTTTTCATCAATAAAACACCCCCACCCCCAAAAAGTTCACTCCCCGCTTAAATTTTTTTTGCGCAACCAAGGGAAAGGCGACGTCCCGCCGCCGCCAAACGCAGGCAAATGCGTTGTCATTTACCAAATCAAATGTTCTTGTTGTGACAGATTAGAGTGCAGTGATGCAACCTTATCGTAAGAGATGAACTCTACCCGTCTTTTTATCGGGGAGAAAATAGAGGCATCGATTTTGTCTTTAAACTCAATCTCTCGATGACTGTTTGCAACAATATAGAACGAAGAATAAAAGTCTTGAAGTTCATAGAACTTAGATAAGGAATTTTTAATATCTGTAGTGTGCTCAACTTCATAAAAATGAGTAGGCATCCCTCTTTCGTTAAACCATATCACATCCACAGTCCGAGCCTTACGCAACAAGGTCTCATAGGTAAACTGAGGAATAATCTTATAGTCGGTTAAATCTCCAAGTTCACTCTCGAGAAACAATCTGTGTTGGTCTTGAGGCGGAACGTATGTTAAAGATTTCTTAAAATGACCTATTTCTATAAGTAAGCCTTGATAGTAAGCATGATTAAATTGTTCAATACTTTTAGAATTACCTTCTTTGATATTGAATTTCTTAAGGACTTCACCGCGCGATTCTTCAAGAGCCCATAGTCCGGGCTGAATACGGAAAATTGCATTACTATTTTGCACGATCCTCCTGACGCTTGCCTCCGGAGTCTTAGTTTTCCACGTTGAGAAATCTATAACTTCATTCAGCCTTCGTAGAGTGGCATACCCGCCTTGGTTACGCAGTGTCTCTATAACCTGTTGCTCTTGTGTCATTTATCAATCAAAACCTCTTTTGCAGATTATCCTTGCTACTATTTTGCAAAATTACGAAAAAAATTTGAGGCAAACAAGGCTTTAAAGGTCTTAACCTTTAGTAGACCCCTGCAAAAATTAAACGGGAGTGGCTGTCGCAGTCACTCCTCGTCAAATAATAAACCAATCATTATCACATTTCTTTCACAATGAAAAAGTCATGTCTCTCATGCTTTCATTGTTATAACAACCGGTTTGAAGAAAATGTTCACGCGCACCTAATTTTTTTTAGTGACGGAGCGGTGCACTGCCCGACGAGGGGGATTTTTTCAGGAGGATGTAGGTTTCGGGGTTGTCGGTGGTCAGGCGCAGGGTTGAGTCGCCGTCGGCGCGGAGGGCGCGGATTTGAGGCAGGATGAGGCGAAGGAGGTCTTCTGAGACCATATTGTCGCAGGCGAGTTCGGTCATGGCGCCGTCGCCGAGGGTCAGGGAGTCGCCTTTAAGAGTATAAGTCCCGGAAACGGAATTGCAATTAGTCGCGATATGGTAAGTATTATCTTTAAATTCAACGAATTGTCGCGTCCCGGCGGCTTCTTCTGCGGGCCTTACAAAGACGGAGTCGTTAAGCACTATGCTTTCCAGGTCCCACTCGCCTTGGAGACGGTCGGGGGCACATGAGGCCGCAAGGAGCATTGAGGCGGCCAGCAGACTGAGGTAAGTAAGTTTCTTCATTGGGAATATGAGTATTTAGGCGGTCGATTGGCGCAAAGTTACAAATTCTTTTTCATATTCCGCCGAAAAATCGTAAATTTGTGGGGTAGTTATGAAAAAGTTCTTATTCAGCATAGTTTTAGGATTGGCGGCGGCCTTGGGTGCTGTCGGCCAATCTGTTGTGAGCCGCGATGATGCCCCCCGGGGAGCCTTGTCGGGCCGGAATATATGCGTCTGGCAAAGCCACGGACGTTATTATGACGAGAAGGAAGACCGATGGAAATGGCAGCGCTGCCGCCTGTTCGGGACGGTCGAGGACCTTTATACCCGCTCGTATGTCGTTCCCTTCCTGGTCCCGATGCTTGAAAATGCGGGGGCTTACGTGATGCTTCCGCGCGAACGCGACGAGCACCGCTTTGAGGCGCTCCTCGACCATGACCTCGGGGGCTACAGCGAGACTCAAGGCAAGCAAAAATGGGGCGCCTCAAAACTGAAGGGCTTCGGCCATAGCGGGACTTTAACTCAGGGTGAAAACCCCTTTGAAAAGGGAGGAACGCGCACGGTCAAGACCGTCAGCAAGGAGAGCGACCGCGAATCGACGGCCTCCTGGAGCGCCCGCATCCCGGAAAATGGCGATTATGCCGTCTACGTCAGTTATCGCACTGAGCCTCACGCCGTTGCCGACGCAAAATATACCGTCCATACGGCCACCGGGGCGCGCACTGTCACGGTTGACCAGACACGCGGCGGAGGCACATGGATCTACCTCGGGACCTTCCCCCTGGCCGCCTCGACCGACGCGCGCAAAATCGTGAGCCTCTCGAATCGTTCGCATAGTCAGGGAGTTATCTCGGCCGATGCCGTGCGCATAGGTGGCGGCATGGGCAGCATTGCCCGCAACGGCCAGACAAGCGGAATGCCCCGATGGGCCGAAGCGGCAAAATACTGGCTGCAATATGCCGGGATGCCCGACAGCGTCTATGCGCATGAGGCCGACGATTATCGCGACGATATTTTCGCCCGCCCCATGTGGGTTAACCATCTGCATCAGGAACTCAAAATTCCGGTCGACCTCGTGATGGCCTTCCATTCCGACGCCGGCACCGAAGAGGGCGACCTGACCGTAGGCACCCTCGGCATTTATTATACCAATAAGGGACGCAAGTTTGCCGACGGACGCCCGCGCGCCCTGAGCGGACAACTCGCCGACTCGATTGTGACGTCCGTGGTGCGCGACATACGCGCCTCCTACGAGCCGAACTGGACGCGCCGCAAGATGCGCGATAAATCATATATCGAGGCACGCATCCCCGAAGTGCCGTCGATGCTCCTCGAACTGCTCTCCCACCAGAATTTTGCCGATATGCGCTACGGGCTCGACCCGCAGTTTAAGTTCGACGTCAGCCGCGCCGTCTATAAAGGGATTCTCCGCTATCTTTCGGCCCGCGGCCTGGCCCGCAACATCGTGCAACCCCTCCCTCCCCGGGCCTTCGCAATCAATAGCGGCGCCCATGGAAACTACACCCTCTCATGGCAACCCGCGGCCGATCCGCTTGAGCCGTCGGCGCGCCCCGACAGTTACATCATTGAGGCTCGCGAGGGCGACTTCTGGCGCGAAATTGGCCGCACGGCCGCCACGGAGTTTAACGTCGAGGTTGACCGTGGCGCCCTGGTCAGTTACCGCGTGATTGCAGTCAATGGGGGAGGCATCTCATTCCCCTCCGAGGTGCTTTCAGTCGGCCGTGTAGGCGACCACAGCCCGGAAGTCACTGTTGTCAACGGATTTACGCGAGTTTCCGCCCCCGATAATTTCTCGAACGGCAATATGGCCGGATTCGGAATGAACGATCCCGGAGTGGCCTGGGGTGTCGACTATTCGTTCACCGGTAAGCAATATGACTATGACCGCTCCCACCCCTGGACCCACGACGATTCGCCCGGATTCGGCGCCAGCCATGCCGACTGCGAGACACTTCCGCGCCCGGGCAACTCATTTGACTACACGACGGTCCACGGCCGGGCGCTGATGGACGCCGGATGCTCCTTTGTCAGCACCTCGCTCGAAGCCTTCGTCAGCGATACAATCAATCGCCCGCAGACCGTCGACCTCATTCTCGGCCTCCAGAAGGAGACACGCATTGGCCGCGGAGGGCGCCCGGCCGACCATAAAGCCTTTGGCGCTCCCTTGCAGTGGCGACTCCGTTCGCTGGCTCTCGGCGGAGTCCCCCTGATGGTCAGCGGGGCCTACGTGGGCAGCGACCTGAGCAGCAGCGCCGACCGCGACTTTGCCCGCGAGGTCTTCGGCTTCGAATGGCGCACGAGCCACGCAACAGCCCTTGGCGGAGTCAGCGAGGTCCGCTCGCCGATGTTCAAGGAGTTTGGCGGCGGGCGCTTCCTCTTCGGAATGAACTTTGGCGCCGAGCCCTATCAGGTTTCGAGCGTCGACGCAATCTATCCGTCATCAGCCTTGGGCGCCGTCATCATGCGCTACGACGGTTCGCAGGCCCCCGCCGCCGTTGCTTTCGCCCCGAGCGCCAACCGCACCGTGACCCTCGGCTTCCCCTTCGAGACAATTCAATCCCCCTCGGCCCGTGCCGACCTTATGAAACAGATTACCAAATTCTTTGAACTATGACTACCAAGGAGATAAAGGCTGCTGCCGCGGCCGCCACCGACGAATATACCCTCTTGCAACTCGACCCGCGTCCGCTCCGCCGGGTCGACCGCCACAGGCTTGAACAAGTGGCCCGCGACACGGGCGCCGCGATGGTTTACGGCGACTACTCCACCCCCGCCGGCCCGATGCCGGTAATAGAACTTCAGGAGGGCGCCCTTCGCGACAATTTCGACTTCGGCCCGGTAGTCCTGGTGCGCTCCGACCTGCTCCGGAAAGTAGCCGACGAGATGACCGACGACTATCGCGCCGCCGGATTCTACGACTTCCGCTTGCGCCTGAGCCGCCTCGGCCCGATTGTCTGCATCAACGAGCCCATATCGGCCGTCGGCGAATTCCCCGCCGAGCGCTCGGGCGAGGAGCAGTTTGACTATGTCGACCCTCGCAACCGAGCCTCCCAAATCGAAATGGAACGCGCCTGTACTGCCCATCTCGCGGCCCTCGGCGCCCTTGTCGGCGAACCCGAACTGCTCAGTTTCGACGGCGGCGACTTCCCCGTCGAGGCCTCAGTGGTCATCCCCGTGCGCAACCGCGTCAAGACTGTTGCCGACGCAATAAACTCCGCCCTGGCCCAGCAGGCCGACTTCCCCTTCAATATCCTGGTTGTCGACAATCACAGCACCGACGGAACCTCCGAAACAGTCGCGGCCATCGCCGCCGAAAATACCCGGGTGGTCCACATCATCCCCGAGCCCGGCCACGGAATCGGCGGATGCTGGAACGTTGCCCTCGATGCCCCCCAATGTGGCCGCTTTGCCGTTCAACTCGATAGCGACGACGTCTATTCCGGCGACGACACTCTGCAACGCATCGTCAACAAGTTTCGCGAAACCGGCGCCGCCATGGTCATCGGCTCATATACGCTGACCGACTTCGACCTCAACATAATTCCCCCCGGCTTGATTGCCCACGCCGAATGGACCGACCAAAACGGCGCCAACAACGCCCTGCGCATCAACGGCCTCGGCGCCCCCCGCGCCTTCTATACCCCGGTGGCCCGCCGCCTCCGCTTCCCCGACACTTGCTACGGCGAAGACTACGCCATGGGCCTGCGAATCAGCCGCCAATACCGCATTGGCCGCATCTTCGACAACCTCTACTACTGCCGCCGCTGGGGCGGAAACTCCGACTCCAACCTCAGCCGCGACCGCCTCAACGCCAACAACCGCTACAAAGACGCCCTCCGCACCACCGAACTCCGCGCCCGCAAAAAATAACCCGCCCTCCCCGCTGGAGAGACCTGTATTTTTAATTTATTTTGTGTTTTCCAAGAAAATTTGTAACTTTGCCCCCGCAGACCGCCCAGCAGAGCCCGGGTATGGGGACTGAGGGTGGGTTGCAGACATATTTAACAGAAAGGCGTATACTTGCGCTTGATTCTTGGCTAATCTGAAATGTGGCAATTTCAACTATCTTCGTCAAGAGTGAAGTAACAGTAGATGTCTCGGGTATGATTATATTTATACTTCGTTGGATAGATATGCTTTGTTGTAGCATATCGCCGACGTGATTATGTGTATTCATACGGCGTAGGCTCTGCGTTACTCGTTCTACGAAGTGACGGCAGCCACAGCCCCAGATTAGCAGGATGAGTAACAAGTACGGATCCTGCGCTTTTTTTCATTGATTGTTGTCCAATCGGGGATCCTTGGACTTTTTCGGTGTAATCCAATTTTAATTATTTAATACTCAATCAATGAAAAAATTACTTTTATTACTTTCGCTATTGCTTTCAGTGGCGGTAAACGCCCAGGAGGTGTTCGTGCCAAACTCTCAGGGAGGGCTCGACCCGCTGACACAGGCAGTCGTTATGGGCAACAAGACCGGCAACAGTATGCTCGCCGCCTATGGTAAGAAGATTACGTCAAGCCTCGTCCTTGACGGCAAGACCTCTCAGAAAATCTTACCGCGCACCTCAACGGTGCTTTACGTTCTGACGCCCAAGAGTTCTCCGATTCAGGCCTGGAAACTTATTCCGTTGAAGACTAAGAAAAAGAACCGCGAACTGCCCTATATGAAGACGAGCCTCTACTCCGGTTCGAAAACCGATCTCGACGATATTCAGTTGATAACAAGCAAAATCACTGATGAGATCTACGAATTGCGCCCCATTGGCGATATGAAAAACGGCGATTACGCTCTGGTTTACATTTCAAACGGCGTCCCCGCTATGATATATGACTTTCATGTAGAAACGAATATGCCCCCTTATCCTTCGGTTAGCGAGGATACTATCCTTGCTGAACTCGCTCCGACTACTGTTGCAGCCGAATCGGGGAGTGACGACGATTTGTCGTCGATGATTGTGCGTTGGTATTTTGATTCAGACCCTCGCGGCGCCCGTATCTTCTATCGAGTTATATCGCAGGTTCCTCAGGAGGTTAAGAATACCAACGAGTCGTATATGACCACTACTCCGCTGGAGGAGACAAAGGCTCTCAGCATCCCGGGTTTGACCTATCAAAACTCTAACGATGTTGTTATTGAAATCAAGGTCACCAAGCGTGGTTTCGAAGATCAAATCAAGCGCTACAACGTGCGCCAAGTACTTGATCAACAGGAAATCAGCGGTTTCTTCGAACTAGTAGAAAAATAAACTCCCCCAAAAAATAAAATTATGAAATTTTTAAAATCAATTTTGAGCAACCTGATGTTGCTTATGGCCCTCTTTGCAGGGACCGGCTCCGTGTCTGCCAAAGGAATAGAGGCTATGGTTACGAGCGACCCCGAAGGTGCTACGGTGTATCTTAATGGAATGGTAGTCGCTCAGACAACTCCTGCCGTGATAACCCTCGACAAAAAGCAGATTGGTAAAAATCTCCTCTTCCGCTTCGAAAAGCGTGGCTACGAAAGTAAAACCGTTATTGTCAGCCTCGATAAAAACGACATCAAAAAGGGCGCAATCATCTATGGCAAACTCGACAAGTCTCAGTCTTCAGAGCAAACCCAACAGCAGCGCACCTATCAAAAAGATCCCACAATTCCTAAGGGGCAGGCAAATGCCCGAGTGAGTCGCGATAACGCCGGTGATACAGATATGGAACGAACTATTATCCGCTGGTATTTCGACTCCGATCCTCGCGGCGCCCGCATCTTCTATCGTGTTATTTCCAATAATCCCGCAGAAGTAAAAAACACTAACGAAGCATATCTTACCACTACTCCCTATGAGGAAACCAAAGGGTTCAGTATCCCCGGATTGACCTACGAAAACTCTCGAAACGTAACCATTGAGGTTAAAGTCTCCAAAAAAGGCTTTGCCGACCAGGTTAAGCGCTACAACGTGCGTCAAGCCCTTGATCAGCAGGAAATCAGTGGCTTCTTCGAACTCGTAGAACTCGAACCGGCCGAATAAAACATATCGTGTGCTAAAGCATCCCCAAGCAGGTAATCGCTGCAAATTTGCGGCGATTACTTGCTTTTTTCGCTGTAACACCCGGATAGTCTCAATGTGCGGTGATACCCGTAGTTTTACAAGGATGTCAAAAAGGTGTTACAAAGCCAATACGGCGGGAACTAAGTTGAACCGGGGGGTGTTAGGCTTGTGAAGTTCGACAAGAACGAACATTCCTCGCCGAATAATAGACCAACCGATTTTGAAGTAAGTAAAGAGAAAAAATAGTTTCGAGCAGAAGGGACGCGCCGTGAGGCCCGCCCCTTCGCAACATTTATCCCCCGCCGACTAATTTTAAATTATTAGCGAATGTAATCGCGATATGCTATAAATTTAAGAAAAAAATATTATCTTTGCACGTAATATAACGTTATGAACATACCAATCCATAAAATAGAGAATTTTTCTTTCTCACGCTCTATGACGGTGAGGAAAGTCCCTATTATTAAAAAGAAGGACTATTTTGTGGATGATACTGTATCAATCGACGGCGATGCTCCGAAGAAGTTCATTTGCGTTTACGATTATGCCCAGATGAACCATCGCCGTAGGTCTAATCGAAATAATTGGATTCGTTATATCGCAAAGACCGGCCACAAATGGTATCCGATAGAATCCATAACGGAACTGATGCTCAATCGTCTTGGAGTCGTTTTCGGCCTGAATATGGCAGACTCTAAAATTGCGATGGTCGGAGGCCAACTGCGATTTTTAAGCCGATATTTTCTTCACTCTAACAAGGAGGAGTTGGTGCATGGAGCAGATATTTTGGCCGGCTACTTGAACGAAACAACTCAATATGTTGAAGAGGTTGACGAGCAGAAAATGACTCGCGACCTGTTTACCTTGCAGGTAATTGACGAGGCTGTTGCCGGTCTTTTTCTTTACCAACAACCCGAAATTATGCGAGATTTAGTCAAACTCGTAGTTTTTGATGCTTTAGTTGGAAACAACGACAGACACTTCTTCAACTGGGGTATAATCAGATCTGTAGAGAGTCGGTTTCAACCGTTCTTTTCTCCGGTGTATGATACTGCTCGAGGGTTATTTTGGAACTATTCGGAAAGCAAGATATTTGAGATTGCAAAGGCTGACGCATCTATTGACGCTCATATAAGAAAATATTGCAAGAATTCCCGACCAAAGATAGGTTGGGACGGCGAAAAGAATCTAAACCACTTCCGGCTTTTTGAACAAATTTATACCCATGAGTTTTATATTTCAAAAGATGAAATAAGAAATTTATTCACTCCGACTATGTTGGAGTGTATGATAAGGGAAATCAACCTAAACTTCCGGCATCTTATGAGTAAGCAAAGAATTATGCTTATAACGCGATGCTTGGAATATAGGTTTAACGAACTTAGGAGGATCTTATGACTAAATTTAAAAAAGTATTTGCACGCCTTTTTTGGTCAGAAAATCAAAGCGATGTTGTATTAGCGTCTGAAACTGACGCTGCGTTCAATATCAACCTGGGCAAATTGCTTGTGGGTACGCTTGAATATTCCGACCAAGTGTGGTATTTCAATTATAGTGATGAATTCAAACTTCAGAGCCGGGTTTTGCCTTTGGTCAATTTCCCATCAAAGGATAAGGAATATTCGGCTCGTGAACTCTGGCCATTTTTCGCTTCCCGCATCCCCAGCAGTGCTCAGCGTCAGGTCGCAAAAGACCGTCAGGGAGATAATATAGTGGCTCTGCTTCAGCGCTTTGGGCGTCGCACGGTAGCCAATCCCTTTGAATTGTCTCCTGTTTAACCTGAATAGTTTATTATAAGGGGATGTATCTTTGCGAGGCTATGGATATTCAAGAGTTTGTTGAGCGGCAGTTGGGCTGCTGGCCGGCGGCGGCCGAGCGCTTTGCGGCGTTGGCCGGAGTAGTCACTAAGACGGTGAGGCTTCCGCGGTCGGGCGCGGACTATCGCGTGCAGTTCAATCCGGCGCGCGCGGTTAGCACACGGGCAAAGGTCGATGCGGCGTCGATTGCCGCGCGGCCCTGTTTCCTCTGCTCTAAAAACCGCCCGGCGGAGCAGACTTCGCTCGATTGGGAAGACCTGGAGATTCTGGTCAACCCGTTTCCGATTTTTCCGGGCCACCTGACAATTGCGGCGCGCGAACATCAGCCCCAGACGCTCTCCGGACGCGAGGAGCAGATGAGGCGACTGAGCCGCGCGCTGCCGGGTTACACGGTGTTTTTCAACGGAGCGTCGGCCGGCGCTTCGGCTCCCGATCATTTCCACTTTCAGGCCGTCCCGAGCAAATTCATGAGCCTCAGCGGCCTGTTTGAGACCTTCGAACCTGCGGATGAGGGCGCCGAGGCCTCGGACCCGATGATTAACGCCGTGTGCACCGACGGGCGTCTGACCTTCATCCCGCGGCGAAAGCATCGTCCGGACTGCTACGACTCTCTTGCCGTCTCGCCGGCCGCGATTGACCTCTGCGGGACTTTGATTGCCGTGCGCCGGGAAGATTTCGATGCGCTCGACGGCGCCCGGGTCGAGGCGATTATTGAAGAAGTGACGGAGCATGAGCCGCAACTCTATGTTGGCCTGACCGGCTCCGACCCGCAGTTTGTCCGCGAGGCGGATGGCCTCTTCCGGGTTGACGGGGTCAAAATAGGCGACGGATTTCATTGGGAGCGCGAGCATTCGTTCCGCTATGCGGGCGACGTGTTTCGCTATAACGGGCACGTAATCAACCGCATAGGGTTAGAAGAATATCTTAAATCGGTTATCTCGTCTGAGATGAGCGCCACCTCCTCGATTGAACTGCTGAAGGCCCATGCCGTGATTTCCCGCTCGTGGGTTATGGCCCAGATGCGCACTTTCCGCCACTTGGCCTGCAAGGGCGAGGCTGTGGAGATGCCTGAGGCGGACCTGGTGCAATGGTTTGACCGCGACGACCACGCGGGGTTTGATGTATGTTCTGACGACCATTGCCAACGCTATCAGGGCGTTACGCGCCAAACGTCGCCCGCCGTGGGTCAGGCCGTCGAGGCCACACGCGGCCAGGTGTTAGTCACTGCCGCCGGCGAGATTGCCGACGCCCGCTTCTCAAAATGTTGCGGCGGCGCCTTCGAACTCTTTGAGGCCTGCTGGGAGCCGCGTCATCATCCCTATCTCGCTGCCGGGCCTGACGCGCCCGCCGGCTCGCCGCTTCCCGACTTGACCAATGAGGCCACGGCCCGACGGTGGATTCTCGGCCGCCCCACGGCCTATTGCAACTGCGAGGACTCGGAGGTTCTGGGCCAGGTGCTCAACGACTTCGACCGCGAAACTACGCCCGATTTCTTCCGCTGGGAGGTCAGTTACACCGTCGACGAACTCTCGGCCCTGATTGCCCGCCGCTCGGGCATAGACTTCGGGCGCATAGAGGCTCTCATACCCCTTGAGCGCGGCGTCTCCGGGCGCATCTACAAACTCGAGATTCGCGGCACAAAACGCACAATGACCGTTGGCAAAGAACTTATTATCCGCAAATGGCTCTGCGAAAGCCACTTGCGCTCATCGGCCTTCGTCGTTGACCGCGCGGGCGACTCCTTCCGCCTTCGCGGCGCAGGCTGGGGCCACGGCGTCGGCCTCTGCCAGATAGGCGCTGCCATGATGGCCGCCCAAGGCAAACCCTACCAATCCATCCTCCGCCACTACTACCCCACTACCACCCTTTCAAAGGTTTAAGGATTTTGAGGATTGAAAAAATCGAGGATGGCGAGGGCATGGGCGGCGGCTGCGGGGCCGGGGCCGTTAGGGTCGGCGGCGGCTGAGGCGTTGAAGTCGGTCAGTGCGGCGGCGCGGTCGCCGATTTTCCAGTAGAGAGAGCCGCGGCGATAGAGCGCCCGGGCATCGTCCGGATTCGACTCCAGGCGCGCGGTGAGTTCGGCTATTTCTTGCTCGATTTCAGTCATCTTTCGTGATGGTTATGCGGGGGAAGGCATCGATAAAACTGCCCTCGGTGGCGTTCAAAATTTTGATGTTTTCCTCGCGGGCAAAGTCTTGGACAGTGTGATATGAGCGAAAGGCAACCATTTGGCTCTCAAGAACTTGGTGGAGCGGAATCTTTAGATAGTCAACGCGTTGACGCTCAAGTTCGCGGGAGTCTTCCTTATAGAAGTGCGGTTGAATGGAAACAACCTCATTGCGGTCGTTAACGCTGAGGGTACGGAGCCAGGAATGATCTGCACCACAAATAATTATCTCCCTGAATCCGAGCCAGATACCTATCATTATCGAGGGAATCAGCACGTTTCGCGGCCGCGGCATTCCGAGGCGATTGCGAAACATCAGGTGGCGAAACCATCGCGGCCCCTCCATTGCTCTCAGTGGGAAACGCTCAATGCTCACCAACGGGTTGGTTATCTGCGGTTTAGCCCCAAAGGGAACAAATAATGTCATAGGCCACGAAACCCGATTGAGGTTCTCCGTCAGCCGGGCGACATTGGGGTCGTCGAGGTTGCGGAAAAAGTGGGGATCGGCAAGTACGTAAAACTCCGGCTTGAGGCTGTCAAATTCGGGCGTATTTGCCGCAAAATTCACGGCCAGCAACGGGTGATTTTTAAGTGTGGTCGGGCAGTCGCGAATCACTCCGGCGAGGCTCGGTCCATTGCCGAGAACTATGAGCGCGGAGTCGCGCCGCGAGGGTTTAACGGACGCGCGGCGGGGCGAGAGCAGGAGTTTTGCAATTGACTTAATCATCAGGCAATGCGGTTGTTATGGTGTAATCAGGAGTGATTTCGGTCTGCAAGCGAAAGCGGCGTCCGTCGGGGAGCAACGCCTCGCCGGGGGTAGAATGCGTGTCGATCATACTCAGGCCGAGCCCCGGGGTGCGGGCAGCCTTAAATACGGCTTCTTTGGCGGTCCAGGCGGTCAGAAGGTCAATGCCGGCGGTCATCTCCCCGGGGGTGAGAAACTTGGAGCGGACGCGCGTCAACTGGTCGAGCCGCGGCTCCTCTATGTCGACGCCGCAGGGACCGCGGTCCGACAGCATCACGGCTGCATAGCGGCGACTATGGGATATGGATATTTCTAACTGAGAACCAACGAGTTGCGGCGCACCGTCGTCGTTATGGACCAACCGGACGCCGTCGCCAAACCTCTCACGTAGAATCCCGCTTACCGCCTGACGCCCTCCGGGACGGATTATTACCTCAGTCATAGCGTTTTAAGCCGGGTTAAAAGGTAAACTACATCGCGCTCGACGGCCTCCACGGCTGGCGCCACCGAGTCAGGCTTAAGTTCACGCGAGGCGAAGACCACGGTCCCTGAAAGCAGGCGGCTGACGGAGTCAGTCGCAAGGAACTGAACGGGGGTAGCCGGGGCCCCGGGAGCAACAATCATCATGCAGCCGATGCCCCCTTCGGAGGTCAGTTCGGTCAGTTCGCCCTCGGCGCCGCCGACGTTGCGCTCAAGGCGTTCGAGTCGATTCTCGATTGCGCGGGCAAGGTCGGCCTCGCTTGAAGCAGTGGTTAAAGTACAGTTAATGCGGGCGTTATATGCCGGATAAACGATGTCAAACCACCCGTCGGCCTCCCCCGGCTCAACGCGGGCCGAGTCGTTGACCATCAGGCCGTTGACTTCGCGATAAGAGGGCGGATAAACCTCAACCCGTGGCCAAGCCTGAGGGCGCGGAACGGCCGGTTCGCGGCCTCCGTTGGAGCAACTTGCCGCGAGAAAGAGGGCCACAAAGGGAAGGAGGCGTTTCATTTCTGCACCTCCGGCATCACCTTGACGCGGACGCTCACGATTCGGTGCTGGCTGATGTCGAGCACCAGGAATCGGCAGCGGCCATAGACGAGGCTCTCCTTTTCGCGCGGGAAATCACCCTTGATTGCAAGGAGCATTCCGGCGAGGGTCTCGCAATCTTCAATCACGGGGCCATAGAGTTCCTCGGCTTCCTCCTCCTGCTCGGTGATTCGGAAAAAGTCGTTGAGGAGGGTTTTGCCTTCGAAAATAAACGTGTCGTCCGGCAGGCGCTTGTAGGTTTTCTCCTCTTCGTCATACTCGTCGTCGATGTCGCCGACAATCTCTTCGAGCACGTCTTCGAGGGTCACAACTCCCTGAGTGCCACCAAATTCGTCGACCACGATTGCCATATGCACCTTGCGGCGGCGGAAGTCTTCAAGCAGGTCGTCGATCATACGCGATTCGGGAACGAAATAGGCCGGACGCAGCAGTTTCTGCCATTCGAAACCCTCGGGGCGGACGTCGACATAAGGCAGGAGGTCGCGCGAGTAGAGGACGCCGCGGATATTGTCCTGCGTGCCTTCAAACACGGGGATGCGCGCATAGCCGCTTTCGAGCACCACCTCCATCACCTCCTCAAACGTATAGGCGATGTTCAGGCAGGTGAGGTCAACGCGCGGGGTCATCACCTCCGACGCCGTGGTGTCGCCAAACTTAAGGATTTCCTGGAGCATCCGCGAGTCGTCGCGCGCCTCTACGTCGGTCAGTTCAAGGGCGTGGCTCAACTCGTCGGCCGAAATGTTTTGCGGCTTCTTGTGGACCACGCGGTGAACCACCGTCGAACTCTTCACGAGCAGCGACGCAAAGGGGCGCAATACACTGACCATCAGGCGCAAAACCGGCTCAGACCACGAGGCCCACCTCAGCGGACGCGTCTGGGCATAAAGTTTCGGCAAAATCTCGCCGAAGAGCAGAATCAGGAAAGTCAGCAGGACCGTCTGCAGGACGAAACTCCAAAGGGCGCTCATCCCGGAAAAGACCGGCCCGAGGCCATAGTTGGTCAGCACGACTATCGAGATGTTGACCAAGTTATTGGCAATCAATATGGTAGCCAGCAGACGCTCCGGCTTGCGCAGGAGTTTGCGCACGGGCTCCGTCGCGTCGGGCCGGCCGCTCTCCTCGTCGGCCTCGTCGAGGTCCTGAGGCGTCAGCGAAAAGTAAGCAATCTCCGAGCCGGAAACGAATCCGGAGACCAGCAGGAGCACCCCGGCGATTGCAAGGGCTATGATTTGCGCGGTTTCCAAAATCAAATACTCAAGCGGCGAAGGGTTTCAAGCAGACTGCGGTCAATCGGCTTATCGTTCTTAATCGCCTTACTGAACGGAACATAGACTATCTGGTCGTTCTGAATGCCGATCATGACGTTGCGCTGATCTTCCATGAGGGCGTCGATTGCGGCAGCGCCCATGCGCGAGGCGAGAATGCGGTCCGTAGCCGTCGGGGAGCCGCCGCGCTGAAGGTGGCCCAGAATCGAAACGCGAACGTCGTAGGCCGGATATTCATTTTTAACGCGCTCGGCAAGGGCCATTGCGCCGCCGGTCACGGGGCTTTCGGCCACGAGTACAATCGATGAGTTCTTGCTCTTGCGGAATCCGTTCTGAATCAGTTCGGCCAATTGGTCAACCTCGGTGCTGATTTCCGGGATGATAGCCGCCTCGGCTCCCGTGGCGATTGC
>CAYUGU010000025.1:0-28834 GCA_964444345.1 uncultured Bacteroides sp. | reverse complement strand
TCTTGAAAACCGCCGAGGGTCACACCTCCGGGGGTTCGAATCCCTCTCTCTCCGCCCGCAAAACTCGCTTACCTAAGCGGGTTTTTATTATTTTACCGGGATATGCACACGCCTTCGCGTGTATATCCCGGTATTTACAGACGCGGTTCATTCATTTTTTGTGGCTGTTTTGCCAGTTTTTGTATGCGCGATTGCCGATAATGCAACCAATTACAGCGCCTGCGAGAGGCAGAAAAATCCAAATATTCATAGCGTTTCAAATTTTTTGCAAATATACGAATTTTTTATAAAAACGCCTACTTTTACTTAAAAACGGATACCGACGATGGCGGCGCCATTTAGGGTTGTGTCGAAAAATGAGTATCGCTTGTTGAGTATGGCGCTTCCGGTGAATTTGGCTGTAACGCCGCAGAAAAGTATGCCGCAGTTGTAGGTTATGGAAGTTCGCCCCAGAAGGTTTGCGACAATCAGTTCGCGCCGCTCGCGGTGCTCGCTGTGGAGTTCGGACTTACGATAGCCAAAGCCGGGCATTACGGTTATATTATAAAGGAAATGTTTGTTCCAAACCCAGTTGAAAGCATATCCGCCCAGCAGCGAATATTCGTTATAGTTAAACGTATTTATAAGCGGAAATTCCGGGTTTGCCTCCTTCATCTCATCGCTTATTTCCGAGAAGTCCATAACCACTCTGCGGTGGCCCCAACGGAATCCGCCAAGCCAGGAGCCGGCACTCCGCAGTTGATATTTCGAATAGGCATAGGCGGCACTCTGCGAGTATTTATGATGGTTGAAGAAATAGAAAGTGGTCAACGAGGTTTGATTTTGGTCTACCCCGTCAAAAGGCATATGCAAGTTTCTCTTTCCGCCGGCGTAGTTACCGAATCGCTCAATAAAGGCGTTGCCGGAAGAGTGTTGCGAAAGAGCCTCAATTGAGAAACGCGAGCAAGTGAACGAGAAATCAAACGTGCGCCTGTTGCTTTTTTTCCCGTATATACTTTCGTCCATAGCGCGGGTATAGCCTATAGAAACGGCCATAAACTGCAGGGAGATACCGAGATCGGAACTGATGGCGCTCCTGACCGTCACGTTATCCTGATTGAACAGGCTGAAGACATAGCGGTAATTCTGGCTCCAGTTATTGGACTTAACGGAAAGTTTCCAGTTCTTTCCGGTTGCCCGGACATAGTCCTCATCATAAGAGTTGAAGGCCTTGTCACCCCAGTTGTAGACCTTCACGCAGAATCGGGCAAACTTCGGATAATCAATCCTCGGGTCATTGATATGGAAACGCGATTCAATCAACTGCTTCACCCAACCGCCCTGCAGAGGGGGCAGCGAGTCAGTCTCTGCCACGGTTTGAACCGAATCCGGGTCTATGGCGAAGACTTGCGCTGCGAAAAGCAGCAGAAAAAGCAGTGAAATCAGCCGTTTCATTTACTTAATCAGCGAAAGTGCTTTGGTTATAAACTGAGGGTCATTATATTCAATCCAATCGATATGGAAACCCCGGCGCTCCATTCCGCGAAACCAGGTCATCTGCCTCTTGGCAAACTGATGTATAGCAATCAGCAGTTCGCGCTCCATCTCTTCGCGCGATAGTTGACCGGTCACATGCAGCGTAAGATACTTATATTCCAACCCATAGTAAATCAAGTCATCGGCGGGGATTCCGGAGTCGAGCAATCGGCGCACCTCGTCAATCATTCCCGCGTCAAGGCGAGCCTTAAGGCGCTGTTCGATTCGGTTGCGTCGCTCATCGCGGTCAATAGCCACACCAATCAAGGCGGCACATTCAACGGGCTTGCTCGCCACGTTCGGGTCAACCTCGGGATGCTCCTGATAGTAAGATTGAATCTCGATTGCACGGATTGCGCGGGCACACGTATCGACGTCGGTGGTGTTATGCAGACGCTTCATCGAGGCGAGAATCGCGGTCAGTTCCTCCAACGTCTTACCGCGAAGGGATTGACGCAAATCAGGATTTTCAGGAACCTCGGGGAGAGCCAACCCTTTCAGCACAGACTCCACATAGAGCCCGGTGCCTCCGCAGAGAATAGGCCGATTGCCACGCGCCTGAATATCCTCGATAACCCGACGGGCATCGGCAAGATACTCGTAGAGATTATATTTCGACCCGGCAGGGCGAATGTCAATCAGATGATAAGGCACGGAGCCATATTCCTCAAGATCCTTCCCGGTCCCGAGGTCCATTCCGCTATAAACCTGGCGCGAATCGGCACTGACAATCTCACCGTTGCCTAAGGCGAGAGCCAGTTCAACGGCGCGCCGGGTCTTGCCGCTGGCGGTCGGCCCGGTTACAACTATGAGGGCATTCTTATTTCTTTCCAATCTTGTCAACGAAGAATTGCATCATGCGTGAATAGACCACGGCACGTGTGTTACATCCATTGATTGAGTGATTCATATTCGGGAAGAGAAGCATCTCCGGCCATTTGTTTTGATTTATCATAAGGGCCGTGAGTTCCATAGTGTTGCTCATATGCACATTGTCATCGGCTGTTCCCGAGATAAGGAGCAGCGGGCAATTGAGTTTGCTGACGCGGGAAGTAGGAGCCGACTTTTCATAGCCCGACTCGTTCTGGCGCGGAGTCTGCATATAGCGCTCGGCATAAACCGTATCGTAATAACGCCATGAAGTTACGGGCGCGATTGCTACAGCAGCAGCATAGTCTGCCCCACTCGATGCGCACATCAGGGTTTCGTAGCCGCCATAACTCCAGCCGCAGATGCCTATTCGTTTGGCATCGACAAAGGGAAGCGACTGCAAATGAGCCAGAACAGCGTTCTGGTCCTTGGTCTCATAGAAGCCGAGATTCTTATACACAATCTGCTCAAATTCGCGGCCTCGTGCGCCGGTTCCGCGGCCATCGACGCAAGCAACGATAAAGCCCTGAGAGGCGGCATACTGCGGCCAATCCATTGACCAACGGTTTGTGACCTCCTGAGAGCCCGGGCCGCTATATTGCGTCATAATTACGGGATACTTCTTCGAGGGCGAGAAGTCGAGCGGCTTAATCATCCAGCCGTTGAGCGTAACTCCTCCGTTTTCAATAGTGAAGAATTCTTTTTTCGGGGCAGAAGCAAAACGTGCGGCATAGTCGGCATTGTCTTGCAATACACGGATTGATTTCTCCTTTCCCGATGCGACAAGAGAGAACACGGGAGGTACGGTTGCCGTTGAATGATTAAGAACATAATAGTTCATTGCGGAAGCAAACTGAGCGGAAGCCCACCCTTCGCTCGGAGAAACAATTGTCTTCACGCCCTTGCGGTCGAGTTTGCAAATTACGCGGTTGAGAGGCCCGTTTTCGGCCGACTGGTAATAGCGGCTTCCGTCGGGAGTGCAGCCGTAATAGGCCGTCACATCATAGTCGCCCGAAGTGAACGCGCCAAGGTCATTGCCATTATAGTCGAGGCGATAGAGATGACTGAACCCGGAACGATCGCTGCGAATCACCATAGCGTCATTCTCGTAAGTAATCTTTTCATAACATTCGGGGAGAATCCACGCATTGCTTCGCTCCTGATGAATCGACTGCGCTACGGTTGAACGCGGGTTGACGCGGAAAATCTCAAGCAGATTCTGTTCGCGATTCAAAGTGGTGACAATCAGTTGCGAGGCCTCCGGCCCGAAATGAATCGTCGGAATATACTCAAGTTCCTTGCGGGGTATCTCAATGGATTTGGTTTTGCGGGTATCAACATCGTAGGAATGAAGAGTAACGACAGAATTCTTTTCACCCGCTACGGGATACTTGTAAGTGAAATCGCCGGGATAGAGCGCATACTGCGTCATCGGGTTACATGCGCCTTCATACAGGGTGAAGGAGAAGGCGGGCACGTCGGTTTCATCATAGCGCAAATAGGCCAGCGTGGAGTTATCGGGAGCCCACTCCATAGAGCGGAGGGTCGAAAACTCTTCTTGATATGTCCAGTCAGGCACGCCGTTGATAATAGCGTTGACCTTGCCATCTTCGGTTACGGCAACTTCCGAACCGTAATCAAGTTTATGAATATAGATATTATTATCTTCAGCCATAAACGCTACCATACGGCCGTCAGGGCTAAACACGGGAGCCTGCTGAAGCGGATGGGCCGTTGAAAGCGGCTTGAGAGTATTGCGTTTGAGGTCGTAGATAAAATAAGAAGCACGGAAACTATAGCGGTAAACGGGTGTTTTTTCTTGATAAACAAGCATCTTGGAGCCGTCAGGGCTCAGGCTATATGACGCAATTGACTCCAACTTTATGTCGCCACGGGTAGAACTAACGTTCATAACGGTTTCAAGCAGTTTGCCCGAGGCTACGTCATAGCGGTCAATAGTCTTGCCGCCATCACCTATTTTCAGAAAACTAAGGCCGTCGGGCATAAAATTGAGGGCGGCCGAAGCAGTTACGTTAGCCGGGTAGACATATTTTCCCATTTCGGCTACAGAGACCTGCGCTGACACTCCGAGGGCCGAGAGGGATATTAAGGCTGTAGCAATATATTTATTCATTTCAGATTGGTTATAATTGTCAGTTTCAGAATAGAGTCAGTTGAATGTCAATGTCAGGCTCCGGATTACGTTTGGGAGGCTGATAGCCGAAATCGGGGTTAGGTTCGGGGACTATCGGAGCGGCAGATTCGGCGCCGGGCACGAGGAAATCAACCATTTCCATCTCCTTCAGTTGCTCGTCGGTTTTAGCCTGAACCTCCGTCTTTTTCGGTTTGCGAGGCTTGCGCTGCTTCTTGGGCTTAGGCGCGGGAGGATTAGAGGCTTCAACAATCTCCCGGCGCTGTTCGAGCGCCTTCTTGAGGGCTTCGGGCGCTTCAAGTTCAGCAACCTTTGAGGCAAGTTCCACGTTCTCTGCTTCGGCCTTTTGTAGTTTCTCTTTCAGGCCTTCAATCTGATGCTCGAAAGCGGCCTTGACCGAATCCAATTCGCCCTCGTTGACCTCCGAAACGCGGATTTTGTTCATCAGCGAGGAGATGGTCAATTTGTGTTGCTCAATCTCTGAATGGAGTTCGTCAATTTTCGCTTCCAAGTCGCGGTTACGTTCGGCAAGGGCGCGGCGCTGGCGCTGCTCGCTCAAAAGCGTAGCCTTATGTGCGTCGCGCTTTGAAGCGAAGTCTTTTTTCTGGGAGCGGAGACTCTCAAGTTCCGACTTCATCTTGTCGCGGTCGCTGCTCAACTCGCGGGTAGCATTCACGCGCATTTTTTCGGCAAAATCAATCAGCGACGGACCGAGCAACTCCGTCAATTTAGCGCGCTGGCGCTCGGAGTCAATAGCCTCGGAAACCAGAGGCGGCAAATTGGCGTTAAGCACTGCAAGAATCGAGTCGAGAAACTCATCGGCCAACTCAATCTTGACCTCAGGATGCTCAGCGACGGGAGTTGTCTTTACAGGCTCATGCACAACCTCAGGAACATCCTCGACAGCCGGCTCCTCAAAGTCGGTATATGATTTTTCGGAAAACCCGAAAGCACGTTTTATCGAATTAAACATAACTTATTCAGCAATTTTTTCTGATGAAGAATTGACCGGAGTCAAAAGCCTTACGAGATAAGGGTCGATAGGCGTAGGCCGGTATACAAAATATCTTTGAAGTAGGAAGTTCCATATCCAGCCAACAAGAACCGAGACAACGAATCTGGCCGTTGCAAAATAACCGTCGGGGCGGAACCCTATGGTCTCCAGCCATGTCCACCGCTGGAGCAGATGATAGAGAGCCTCAGTACCCCACGCATTAAGCGCGACCGACCCGAGCCAGACTGCCCCAAACTTGACAATCACGGCCTTTACGGGGCAATTGGTTGCATGGAACGTGAACTTATAGTTCACACAACAATTGACAATGCCGCCACAAACGGCTCCGATAGTTGAGGCAAGCCAGGGCGACAGATGAACCCAGGCGTAGAAAACAAAACTCAAAAAGAGGTCTGTAGCGCCTGAAATCCAACTCGAAACTCCTGAGCGCAAAAATGTGAACAGGAGGTTATCGTTATGGAGGAATTTATCAAAAAGTCGGCCAAATGAACTCATAATCCTTGCTCACTTTTTTTATACAGACGGATTGCGCGCACAAAGTGTTGCCAATAGCGTTGGGCCTTAACTTCCCCAACCCCGTCGACGGTCATAAACTCGTCTAAGGTCTGCGGGCACTTCTCACACATATCCATAAGAGTCTTATCACTAAAAATCACGAAGGCCGGTACGCCTTGAATCTTCGCCAGGTCGAGACGCAGACGCTTAAGTTCGGCGAGGAGGCCATTGCTTTCGCTGCTTTTCCTTGCAGGCTTGGTGCTATCCTTAGGCTGCGGGGCGGGTTTCTTCGCTTTCTTGAATGCTTCGAAGTTGACTTTCGAAAGTGACACAGTCTGCTCACCGCAAAGCGCCTTATGGCCCAACTCGGTAATTTTCAGTTTGTTGCCTTGGTCATACGCAATCTCAAAAAGCCCCAACTGAAGCATCTGGGTCAGGTAAATGTTCCATTCGCCTGCAGAGAGGTCGCGCCCTACCCCATAGGTCTTTATGCGGTCATAGCCCGACGAAATCAAATCGGCCTTAGAAGCGCCGCGAAGAATATCAATCAGCATCGTAACGCCCACATTCTCGTTGGTGCGCACAATGGCACTCAGAGCCTTCTGGGCTATAATCTTGCCGTCAAACCGCTGACGCGGCGTAAGGCAAATGTCGCAGTTGCCGCAATCGCATTCAACTTGCTCGGAGAAATAACTCAAGAGGACGCGGCGCCGGCATATCCCGGTCTCGGCATACTGAATCATGCGGGTAAGTTTCTCGCTGTCAACGCTCTCGCGGGTTCCCTCCTCAATGAAGTGCTTAATCGTGGCCACATCAGCAAACGAATAGAACATCAACGCCTCGGCGGGAAGGCCGTCGCGTCCCGCTCGGCCTATTTCCTGATAATAGCCTTCGATATTGCGCGGCAGGTTATTATGGATGACATAGCGGATATTGCTTTTGTCTATTCCCATACCGAAGGCAATAGTTGCGCAGACAAGTTGAACGCGGTCACGTATAAAGTCCTCCTGAGCCTTATTGCGTTGAGCGGGAGTCAGGCCGGCGTGGTAAACCGCTGTTCGATAACCTCGGTCATTAAGGTCCTTAGCCATCTGCTCGGCGGCTTTTCGGCTTATGCAGTAAATAATTCCCGAATCCTCCGAATGGCGGTCAATTACTTGCGAAATCAAGTTCAGTTTCTTCGTCTTCCCCGGATTTTGCATCACGGTCAAAGATATATTCGGGCGGTCAAAGGAACTGATGAAAATAGCAGGATCATTCAACCTCAGTTGCTCTATAATGTCGGCCCGGGTAAGTTTGTCGGCGGTTGCCGTCAGGGCTATAATAGGCTTACCCGGATATAACTCCTTGATTCTGTGCAGGCGCGTATATTCGGGACGGAAGTCGTGGCCCCATTGCGATATGCAGTGGGCCTCATCAATTGCAAAAAATGAGATGTTGATTCCATTCTCAACCCAACGGTCAATTTCCAACAGCAGACGCTCAGGCGAAACATAAAGCAGGCGCACCTTCCCTTCGCGTATTCGCGTGAAGACCTCATAGGCCTCGGCATCGGTCATATTTGAATGGAGCGAGGCCGCCGGAATCCCGTTTTGCACAAGCCCGCTGACCTGGTCGTTCATAAGCGCAATCAGGGGGCTTACAACAACAGCCATTCCGGGAAGAATCAGGGCGGGAATCTGATAACACATACTTTTCCCTCCGCCCGTCGGCATCAGGACTTCGCAGTCGCGACCCTCGCAAACGGCAGCAATAATCTCGGCCTGACTTGCGCGAAACGAGTCGTAGCCAAAAAATCGCTTCAGTACCGCGAGGGCCTGGCGCTCAATATGCGTTTTCTTCTCCTCGGAGTGCATTATATATGGTTCTGATAATTATCTTTATATCAAGCATCGGGCTCCAATGTTCAATATACCAAACGTCGGCAAGCACGCGCTGCTCCATTTTCCATAGTTCGTCCGTATTTCCGCGGAAGCCGCACACCTGAGCCCAGCCTGTAATTCCGGGCTTTACCATATGGCGAAGCATATATCGGTCAATCAACTGGCGATACTGCTCTGTATGGGCCAGCATATGGGGTCGCGGCCCGACAACCGACATATCACCAAGCCATACGTTGATAAACTGAGGCAACTCGTCGATTGAGGTGCGACGCAGGAAGTCGCCTACGCGGGTCTTGCGAGGATCGTCGGTGGTGGCCTGCATCTTGTCGCTGTCGGCGTTAACCTTCATTGTGCGGAACTTAAGGCATACAAACTCGCGGCCGCGATAACCGGTGCGCTTCTGCTTGAAAAAGACCGGACCGGGCGACGAGAGTTTGACGGCAATAGCCACGGGAATAAAGATTACCGGAGAAACAATGAGGAAAGCCGACGAGAAAATTATGTCGAAGGCGCGTTTGATAAACTGGTTCAACCGCTTCGTGAGCGGATTGATCTGAGGCGTCAGGACCGGCAGCCCGCCGATATTGTTCATTTCAAACCGACGGCCGACAAAGGGGGAAATCTTCGGGACATAATGGAATTGAACCATCATATCGTCGCAAGTCTTGATTACGCCGAGCAGGTCAGCCTCATTCTCGCCCGAGAGCGCGAAGAAGACTTCGTCTACATCATATTGGCGAATAAAACTCTCAAGGCGGTCAAGCGGTCCGCAATATGTTCCCTTGAAGCCGGGCAACGGCGACTTGTCGAAGAACCCGAGAAGGCGATAGCCGTAGGTATCGTCGACGGTCAGCGAATCGCCGAGGCGTCGCGCCGTAGGATTCGTTCCGACAACAACCACCCGGGAGTAATTACGTCCGCGGCTGCGCATATATTTAAGGAACATACGCATCCCGATCCAGGCGAAAGGCATCGCAACGAACATCATTGCGTAGAACTGCCAGTAATAAACAACCGGGAAATCGTCGGCGTTCAGGAACGACATCAATGTAACGAAGACGAGCGCATGGACAATCACCGCCTTGAACGCACTGACTACAATGCGGTCGATATGCAGAGTGCGTTGCACCCTTGCGCGCTCGAACATCGAGACTACAGGGATGTAACTGACCGTGACGAGAAGCCATTTAAGGCGCGCGTAATGGTCAAGTATTTCCGGGTGAAGCCAGCAGAGTATACCGAAAAGGCCGTTGACCAGAATCAGGTCACAAAACGCCAGTATGCTCCGGAGAAAACGCCCGTACCTACCTCTTGCGGGAATATCAGGCATTCAGTTTCGAATCAACAAGCGCAATTTTTCCCTGAATGGCGGTCAGTTCCTCACGAAGGCGAGCAATGCGGTTCTCCATGTCGCGGAGCATTGCCTCGCCGCTCTTCGAGTGGGTATTGAAGAATCCGAGGTTGTTCTCGAAGGTCTTGATTTCGTTCTTCTTCATTTCGAGAGAACGGACAAGACGCTCGCGCTGACGCGAAAGTTCGCGACTGTCGCCCTCGATTTCCTTAACCTTATCTTCAAAGGCGGCACGCGCTGCGCGTCGATTGTTCATATCGAGGAGTTCATAAAGACGGCTCACTTCAACGCGATAGGCGTCATGGAGTTTGTCTTTTTCGCGGAAAGGAACGTGGCCAACGTTCTGATAGGCCTGCATAAGGTCGCGAACCTGATTGATGGCGGCTTTGTGCTCTTCGCCCTCAGCAGCGCCAATGGCTTTCAGTTGGTCAATGATTTCGCGTTTACGGCGGAGATTCTCTTGCTCGGCCTTGCGGGTTTCAGAACCGGATTGCTTTTTGCGCTCAAAGAAATAGTCACACGCGGCACGGAAGCGCGACCAGACGGCGTCGCTCTGCTTCTGAGCCACAGCGCCGATAGTTTTCCACTTGGCCTGCAGTTCAATGAGTTTGTCGGCAGCCTTCTTCCAGTCGGTGCTCTCCTTCAATTCTTCGGCTTGCTCGCAAAGGCTGATTTTCTTGGCGAGGTTTTCGGCATATTCCTCTTTTACGGCCTTGAAGTAAGCAGCCTTAGCGGCAAAAAATTCGTCGCAGCGGTTGCGGAAACGCTTGAAGAGTTCGGCATTGGCCTTGCGGGAGGCAAATCCGAGTTGCTTCCATTCTTCTTGAGTGGCAAGCACGGTCTTGGTTGCTTCCTCCCAGGCGTTATGGCTCTTGAGTGAGTCGATATCGATTGCGTCGAGGCGCTCGCAGAGGGCGATTTTACACTCCTCGTTGCGCATCTCGGCGGCCTTGCGTTCTTCGAAGAAAGCCTGATATTTCTTGTTGATTTCGGCTGAAATATCCTTGAACTTCATCCAGATTTCTTCGCGCACCTCGCGAGCCACGGGACCAACAACTCGCCAACGATTGTGAAGGTCCTGGAGGTCACGGAAAGCCACGACGATATCCGGCTCCTCAAGGAGTTTCTCGGCCTTTTCAATGAGGCTCGTCTTCAACTCGAGGTTTTTCTTGAAGTCGAGGTCGCGCAGATCCTTATTGACTTTCAGTTGGTCATAATACTTTTCGGTTGCTTCCTGGTATCGCTTCCAAAGGGCCGAGGCCTCAGTGTCGGGCACGGCGCCAATCTCCTTAAAGTTCTGCTGGAGTTCGCGAACGCGCTCAATGTGGCGATGCACATTATCGGTATCGTCCGATGCGTTTTGAATCTCTTCGATTATCGCATTCTTCTTCTGGAGGTTATCGAGTTCGCGGGCAGTCTGCTCGGCTTTCAGGGTTGCACGCTTATCCTTATATATAAGGAGTGCGGCACGAAATTCTTCTTCAAGCGGGTCAGTAGTCGGAGTAAAGTCTGCTTCAATATTGCCCTCTTCAGCCAAAAAGGCAGCCTTTTCGGCGGCTATCTCCTCATGGCGGATGGCATAGAAACGAACCTTCAGGCGGTTGATGTCATCGTTTGAAATCTCAGCAACATCTTTCTCAGTCATTGCTTTGATTGCATCGACAATTTCCGATTTAGTCAGGGGCGCAGGGCGGCCTTTAACTTCGGTTTCAGGAGTTTGTGCGGCCTCGGTTGCGGGAGTTTCCGAAGTCGTCAAGGGTTGGTTCTGGAGGTCCATTTCTTGTTGATAAATAATTGGTTAGGGTAATAGGAACAAGCCTCTGCGCCCGAGGGCACTTTGGCCAAACAGTAAAATTTTATGCGTCAAATTTAATGCTTTTTATTAAATCAGCCAAACTTTTAGCAAAAAAAATTCCCCTCGTCGGGGAATCTTTATTATTTTTCAGTTGTTTCTTCCGGTTTTTCCTCGGAAACTTCATGTGCTTCGATCTCTTTCGTCTCAGTCGTCTCGGTCGTCTCGGTCGGACTTGTCGGAGACTCTACGGTTTCCTTGGGAGCGAAGTTTCGTCGATAGGAAATCAATCCGGCAACTTCGATCAGCGCTCCTACGGCAAACACGATCATAGCAATGGCGGTAATCATCACGATGAACTCCTTGGTAGTGTCAGGCGAGAGAACGCACATAACGATACCGCAGATAGTCACCAGCGAGGGCAAGAAATAAAATCCGCCGGGAAAGCGAACCGGACGGAAGCCGACGGCCATAGTGAAGATAAGGAAGAGACCGCCGAGAATCATCATTGCGCCAAGAATATAAATCATTGCCGTAGCAAAACCGGCGGGCGCAAGAACCATCCAGAGGCCGAGTGCGCCGGAGGCAATAGCCGTAAGCATACCGACAACGGAAGCGCTGTTCTTACGCTCAGGCTCCGTATGGCGGGCACGGGTAAACTGCATTGCGATATTCAATACCGACGAAGCGAGAAAGAGCCAGCCGAGTAGCGAAACGAAGAAGTCAAGGCTCGGCAACTTGTAGCAAAGCAAAAGGATACCGGCAGCCAGAATCAGCAGCGAGGTCCAAAGTATTCTTTTATAGTCCACGAGAATTTTGGTTAATTAAGGGTTAATAATTCATTTTTCTATTAAAAAAACATAAAACAAACTGAAAAAGTTGTCCGCAAAGTTAATAAATTTTTCAATATTTTGCACTCTGTTACACGAAATGAGACATCTTTACGTTAATTTTGCAGAAAAATACTCACACCGATGAAAGATTTTGCAGCCATAGATTTTGAAACAGCCAACGGCCGGCGATGCAGCGTTTGCAGCGTCGGCATAGTCATTGTGCGAAACGGCGAGATTGTCGATCGCTTCTACAGCCTTATTCAACCTACGCCTAACTACTATAATCAGTGGACCACAGCAGTTCACGGACTCACCCGAAGCGACACCGACGGGCAGCCCTCTTTCCCTGAAGTGTGGGCTCAGGTTCAGGAGCGCATCAAGGGCCTCCCACTGGTTGCCCACAACCGGCCGTTTGACGAAAGTTGCCTCAAAGCCGTCTTCGCCGAATATGGCATGCCATACCCCGGCTACAAATTCCACTGCACCCTTGCAGCCTCACGCCGCTGCCTCCGACTGCCAAATCACCAACTCCACGTCTCAGCCGCCGCCTGCGGCTACGACCTCACCAACCACCATCACGCCCTGGCCGACGCCGAAGCCTGCGCCGCCATCGCCCTCAAACTCCTCTAACGTCCCGACATCGCCCGAGAGGCAGATAAACATTTTGGGAGGCTTTGTTTTTTCGGGAAATTTCGTTAACTTTGCACCCACTGAAATTAAATCCTTAAATCACATTATAAAGAAAAACGATAAATGACACCGAATCATACAGAGGACGCTCCACTGAGCGTTCAGGAACTCGAGAGCGTGGTTGTGCGCTTTTCGGGCGACTCGGGCGACGGCATGCAACTTGCCGGCAATATTTTCACCAACGTTTCGGCTTCGGTCGGAAACCAGGTGTCCACTTTCCCGGACTATCCGGCTGAAATCCGCGCCCCGCAAGGCTCGCTCAGCGGCGTGAGCGGCTTCCAAGTCAACATAGGTAAAAACGTATTCACCCCGGGCGATTGCTGCGACGTGCTCGTGGCGATGAATCCTGCAGCCCTGAAGCGCAACGCGGGCTTCTTGAAGCGAAACGGCATAGTTATTTTCGATATCGACTCCTCGAAGGAAGCCGACCTCAAGAAGGCTGAGTTCAAGACCCTCGACCCGATTGGCGAACTGGGAATCAATGCTCAGGTGCTTGAAGTGCCCGTTACGAGTATGACCAAAGCAGTGCTCGAAGGCTCGGGACTGGACGCCAAGTCGGTGCTCAAATGTCGCAATATCTTTGCTCTCGGCCTTATTTGCTGGCTCTTTGATCGTCCCCTGGAGGGCGCCTTGGCAATGCTGAAAGCGAAGTTCGGAAAGAAGCCGGCAATCTATGAGGCAAACAGCAAAGTCCTGACAGCCGGCTATGATTATGGCCACAATATCCACGCCTCAGTAAGCATCTACAAGATTCAGAGCGACCCGGCCGTTGCCGGCGTCTATACGGATATCAACGGAAATAAGGCGACGGCCTGGGGCCTTATTATGGCCTCGGAACGAAGCGGCCGGCCGCTTTTCCTCGGTTCCTATCCAATCACTCCCGCAACTGACATTCTCCACGAACTCGCCAAGCGCAAAGACCTCGGAGTCAAGGCTGTGCAAATGGAAGATGAGATTGCCGGAATCTGTTCGGCTATCGGCGCATCGTTTGCCGGCTCGCTGGCCGTCACCTCCACTTCCGGCCCAGGCCTTGCGCTTAAAAGCGAAGCGCTCGGACTGGCTGTGATGGCCGAATTGCCTCTTGTTGTCATCGACGTTCAGCGCGGCGGCCCCTCGACCGGCTTGCCCACAAAGACGGAGCAGACCGACCTTATGCAGGCTCTTTATGGCCGCAACGGTGAATGTCCCCTTTGCGTCGTGGCCCCGATTTCGCCCACCGACTGCTTCGATATGGCATTTGAGGCGAGCCGCATCGCCCTTGAGCATATGACCCCGGTAATCCTTTTGAGCGACGCATTTATCGGCAACGGCTCTTCGGCATGGCGCGTACCCGACAATGACGAGTATCCGGAGATTCACCCGCCGCTGCTCCCCGCCGAGAAGGCCGACGGCACATGGAAGCCCTACGAGCGTCAGGAAAACCTTGTGCGCTACTGGGCTATTCCCGGCACGGAAGGCGCCACGCATCGTCTCGGAGGCCTCGAAAAAGACTGCATCAGCGGGGCTATTTCAACTCACCCGGCCAACCACGAGCAGATGGTTGAACTCCGCCGCAAGAAGATTGAAAACATAGCCTTCGACATCCCCGAACAAAAGGTTCATTTCGACGAAGACGGAACGGCCGACACCCTGCTCATAGGCTGGGGAGGCACCTACGGCCACCTGCGCACGGCTGCCTCCGAACTCAACGCCCACGGCCGCAAACTGGCCTTCACGCAGTTAAGATACATCAACCCGCTACCCAAGAATATGGGCGAACTGATGAGCCGATATAAGAAGGTAATCGTTGCCGAACTCAACACGGGTATGCTGGCCGACTATCTGCAGATAAAGTTCCCCGGAGCGGAAATTCACCGTATAAATAAGGTGCAGGGCCAGCCCTTCCTCGTTAGCGAACTGATTGAAAAAATTCAAAAGATTCTGAACTGATGTCAACACAATATACTCCCGCCGACTTCAAGAGCGACCAGAGCGTACGCTGGTGTGCCGGTTGCGGCGACCATGCCGTACTCAACTGTCTTCATAAGGCGATGGCCGAACTGGGCGTCGCCCCCCATATGACTGCCGTTATCTCCGGCATCGGCTGCTCCTCGCGCCTACCCTACTATTGCAATACCTACGGCTTCCACACCATCCACGGACGCGCCGCGGCAATCGCCACGGGCTTCAAGATTGCCAACCCCCGGATGACCGTATGGCAAATCAGCGGCGACGGCGACGGACTTGCCATTGGCGGCAACCACTTTATCCACGCCCTGCGCCGAAACATTGACATAAACATACTCTTGCTGAACAATAAAATCTATGGCCTGACCAAGGGACAATATTCCCCTACCTCACCCCGCGGATTCGTCAGCAAGTCGTCGCCCTACGGCACTACCGAGGACCCGTTTATTCCCGCTGAACTTGCTTTCGGCGCTCGCGCAACATTCTTTGCCCGCTCGATTGACGTTGAACTTGAAACGTCGCGCCACTGTATGGTCAGTGCGGCTCGCCATCGCGGCGCCGCCGTCACCGAAATTCTCCAAAACTGCGTGATTTTCAACAATGGAATCCATAGCGGAGTAGCCGACCGAGCCGTTCGAGCCTCGAAGACTATCACTCTGCGTCAAGGAGAAAAAATGACCTTCGGGCCTAACAACGAGTTCGGACTCGTTCAAGACGGATTTGAACTCAAGGCCGTCACCATTGGAGAGGACGGTTACACGATTGACGACGTGCTGGTCCACGATGCCCACACACCCTCCGACATTCTCCACCGCCAGTTGGCATTGATGGACGGCACAGACTTGCCGTTGGCCCTCGGCGTAATTCGCGACGTTGAATGTCCGGTCTACAACGAAGCCCTTGAAGCGCAGGTCGAAGAAGTCAAGAGCAAGAAAGGTTACGGCTCTCTGCGTGATATGATTCTCGCGGGCGAAACCTGGACCGTAGAATGAAAATATTAGCCGCCCCACTTCAGGGTTACACCGAAGCGCCGTGGCGAAAATTCCACGCCGAAGTCTACGGACCCGGCGTGGATATATATTGTGCCCCATTCGTTAGGGCTGAGCGAGGCGAAATCCGGCCGCGTGACCTTCGCGATTCCGTGGCTGACCGCGCTGTCAGTCAGGTAATTTGCCGCGACGCAGAAGAGTTCCGTCTGCTCATCAACACTCTGACAGCCAACGGAATCAACCGCATTGACCTCAACCTCGGCTGCCCCTTTCCACCGCAAGTCAAACACGGGCGCGGAGCGGGTCTCGCGGCCAATCGCGAAGCCTTGGCCGCTGTTCTTGGCGCGATGACGGAATACCCGCAGGTCAACTTTTCAGCAAAGATGCGTCTTGACCATTGGAAAGAAAACCTGCCGCTGATTGAGGCCTCGCCCGTTGAGAGCCTGACGGTCCATGCACGCTATGCCGTGCAGCAGTATGGCGGGGAGACCGACATCGAAGAGTTTGCGCAAATCATAGCGTCCACCAACCTGCCGCTGACCTTCAACGGAAGCGTTACGTCGCCGGAAGAATTTCAGGCGATAGCCAACCGATTTCCGAGCCTCGACGGCATTATGATTGGCCGCGGACTCTTGGCGCGCCCATCGTTGGCCGAAGAAATCAAAAGCGGAAAAGAATGGACCCGGGTGGAGCGAGTGGAATCCATTTTGCGTCTCCACAGCAAACTCTTTGACCATTTTAGCCAACGCCTTTGCGGCCCGACGCAGATTCTGTCAAAAATCAAGCCTTTCTGGGACTACCTTGAACCGGAAACAGGCCATAAGGCTGCAAAGCAAATTCGCAAAGCCAACTCCCTCGCCGCTTATAATGCAGCCATTAGCGAATTTTGCGGAAATTTTTGATATTATTGGAAAAATTTGCTAAATTTGCGGTCTGAAACCAACGAATAAAATTATAACCTCATAAACAAAAATTTCTAAGAAAATGAAAATCGACAATTACAATTTCGCCGGTAAAAAGGCGATTGTCCGTGTTGACTTCAACGTGCCCCTCGACGAAAACGGCAATGTAACTGACGACACCCGTATTCGCGGCGCTCTCCCCACTCTGAAAAAAATCCTTGCCGACGGCGGCTCGCTCATCATCATGAGCCACATGGGCAAGCCCAAAGGCAAAGTAAACCCCAAGATGAGCCTCGGCCAGATTAAGGACGTAGTTGCCAAAGCACTCGGCACCGACGTTAAGTTCGCCCCCGATTGCGCTAAGGCTGCCGATGAGGCTGCCGCTCTCAAGCCCGGCGAAGTTCTCCTGCTCGAAAACCTCCGCTTCTATCCCGAAGAAGAAGGCAAGCCCGTAGGCATCGACAAAGAAGATCCCGCTTACGACGAAGCAAAAAAGGCTATGAAGGTTGCCCAGAAGGAATTTGCCAAGACCCTTGCTTCCTATGCTGACGTTTATGTAAACGACGCCTTCGGAACGGCTCACCGCAAGCATGCTTCTACCGCCGTTATCGCCGACTACTTCCAGCCCGAGGACAAGATGCTCGGCTACCTGATGGAAAAGGAAGTACAGGCCGTTGACAACATCCTGAGCGACATCAAGCGCCCCTTCACCGCAATCATGGGCGGCTCGAAGGTTTCAACCAAGATCGGCATCATTGAAAACCTTATGGATAAGGTTGACAACCTGATTCTTTGCGGCGGTATGACCTACACCTTTGCCAAGGCTATGGGCGGCAACGTGGGTGACTCAATCTGCGAAACCGACAAACTCGACCTGGCTCTCGACATTATGAAGAAGGCTAAGGAAAAGGGCGTGAACCTCGTGCTCGGCGTTGACTGCGTTGCCGGCAATGCCTTCAAGAACGATTGCGACACTCAGATCTGCTCCGTAATGGACATTCCCGAAGGTTGGGAAGGTATGGATGCCGGTCCTAAGAGCCGCGAACTCTTCAAGGAAGCCATCCTCCCCGCCAAGACCATCCTCTGGAACGGTCCTGCCGGTGTATTCGAATTCGATAACTTCACTGCCGGCTCACGCGCCATTGCTGACGCCGTAGTTGAAGCCACCAAAAACGGCGCCTTCTCACTCGTTGGCGGCGGCGACTCGGTTGCCTGCGTCAACAAGTTCGGCCTCGCTGACGAAGTAAGTTACGTATCGACCGGCGGCGGCGCCCTCCTCGAAGCAATCGAGGGCAAAATCCTCCCCGGCATTGCCGCTATCAAGGGCTGATTTTCCCGATAGCAAACCCGATATACAGCAGAGTGCAGACCCGAAGGTTTGCGCTCTGCTACTTTTTTTAGCACTTAGAGCGGCTATTTTATTATTTTTTAATAAATATATGTTCAAGAAGTCAGGAAAAAGCGTTAAATTTGCAGATTGAAAACGAATAGACTTTTTTATGCAAAAATTATTCATATATATAATCTTAGCAATCTGCGGATTTTCAGCCTCGGCCGAGACCTGGTTTCCCTACCCGACGGCTCCTGAAAGCCTACCTATCGGACGTCCGAGAGCCAACTATCTGGTTGAGCACTTCTGGGACCGTTGCCCCTGGAAAAGCGCCTACAGTTCGCGCGCCAAGATGCAACAGACCCTGACGGACTATGCCGACTATCTGCCAATTGCAGCGCCCGACACGGTTTTTGCGAGCATAAACACGCTCATCAAGAACACACAGAAAAAACCGGCCGACTTTGAGACGCTGATGAATATGACCGAAGCCGTTTTCTATAGCGATACCAGCGAATATAGGTCGGAACAGATTTACCTTCCTTTTGCGCAGGCCGGAGCAACATTTAAAAAGTTTAAGCCCGCGCAACGCGCCGTTTATGAACGTCAGGCCCGCATTATCGAAAACTCGATGGAAGGCAACCCCGTTCCTCATCTTGAAGTTACGGATATGGCCGGAAATAAGTCGTTTTTGAACGATACCGTTCCGGGAGTTGAAACCTATATTCTCTTCTTTGAGCGCCCGGAGGCCGGAAGAATGGACCGAGTGCTCTTTGCCGGAAATGTTTCGGCCAATAAATTGGTTGAGGCCGGACTTGTTCAGCCTGTCCTGGTTTGTGCCGGTCAGCCCGACGAAGCCTGGCGCGAGTCAACTACCCGACTCCCCGAAGGCTGGCGAGCCGTGGCGCTCCCCGACGCCGAGAACCAAATGGATCTGAAGATGAATCCTTCGATTTATCTCGCCGATAAGTCTATGAATATCATTTCAAAACTAATGCCGCTGAGTTTGCTCCGAATCAACTGTGAGCAACTCGTAAAGAATATCGGATTATGAAGATAGCCGCTTTGATTTCCGGAGGTGTTGACAGCGCCGTGGCAGTTCACCGTTTGGTTGAACAGGGTCACGACGTACACCTGTTCTATATTCGCATTGGCCTTGACAACGGCGAGGGCGACTGCTCGGCCGAAGAAGACATTGAGATGTGTACCTTCATAGCCAAACATTACGGCTTGCCCTTCGACGTGGTTTCGCTGCATCAGGAATACTGGGATCACGTTATGGACTATGCTTTGCGCACGGTTCGCGCCGGCCTGACCCCCAACCCTGACATTATGTGTAACCGCATAATCAAGTTCGGCTACTTCGACGAACGCTGGGGCCACGAATTTGACAAGACCGCCACGGGCCATTACGCCACTACCCTCCTTGGCGCCGACGGACTAACCTATCTCGGTACGGCCCCCGACCCGGTCAAGGACCAGACGGACTTCCTGGCCCGCATTACATACCCGCAACTGGCCCACGCGATGTTCCCGATAGGAGACATCCCGAAGAGCCGCGTGCGCGAAATTGCCGTCGAAGCCAAGTTGCCCAACGCCTTCCGCCGCGACAGCCAAGGCATTTGTTTCCTCGGCAACATCAACTATAACGACTTTATCCGCCGCCATTTAGGCGAAAAGCCGGGGCCGATTATCGAACTCGAAACCGGACGCAAACTCGGAACCCACCGCGGCTTTTGGTTTCATACAATCGGCCAGCGTAAAGGCCTCGGCCTGAGCGGAGGCCCCTGGTACGTTGTGCGCAAAAATGTTAACGATAACGTAATCTATGTCTCGCAGGGATATGATACTCAAAAACAGTATGGCAAGGAAATACATCTCGACGAAATGCACTGGATTACGAAAGACCCGCAAATCACAGACATAAGTTTCAAGAACCGACATACGCCCGAATTTATCAACGGCAAACTGACCCGCATCGACGACCGGAAATTCACCATTGAGAGCGAACTCCCGGTTCAGGGAATAGCACCCGGTCAGTATGCTGTAATTTATTCGCCTGACCGTAAAATCTGCTATGGCAGCGGCGTTATAACCTTATAAATATCAGAGAGACAAGACTATGAGCGATACAAGAATAAGACTGAAAGTTATGGGGCTCAGCGTCGGCCAGATTAAGCAAGGCGCCTACGCGCTGATTCTCGAACAGACTGACGGCCCGGTGAAGATTCCGGTGGTCATCGGCGAGTCGGAAGCACGCGCAATTGCCGCCCGCATGGATCGAAAGGCAACCCCGCGTCCGTTGGTCTACGACCTTTTCGCTTCGTTCAGCCACGCCTTCGGAATAGCCAACTCCGAAGTGTTCATCCATAAGTTTGAAGACGGGATTTTCCATTCTGAAATCAGTTTTACCGACGGCGAACGCCGCGTGACAATCGATTCGCGTACCTCAGACGCAATTGCAATTGCAATGCGCACGGGAGCACCGATCTTCACTACCCCCGAGATTCTCCATGAGTGCGGCTTCGTACTTGAAGAAAACTCAAATTCCGGCCAACCGGAAGCGCGACGCACCACCGATGAAGATCTTAGCCTTGAAGAATTAAACTCTTTGCGTTCAGCCGCCGAGGAACGTGAAGACTACGAAGAAGCGGCACGCCTGACCGAAATCATTAATCACAAAAAAGAACAATAATGAACGGAGTAAAATTTAAACTCTCACTCCTCGGATTCCTCGAATTTGCAATTTGGGGTGCCTATCTGACCTCGATGGGCAGTTTTCTTGCCAAAAGCGGATTTGCCACAAGCATAGGTTGGTTCTATGCCATGCAGGGCATTGTTTCGCTCTTTATGCCCTCGCTTGTCGGAATCATTGCCGACCGTTGGATTCCGGCCCAAAAGATGCTGAGCCTCTGCCACTTGCTTGGCGGACTGTTTATGGGCTCCGCAGGCCTTTATTGCCTTATGAGCCATCAGATTCACCTGGCCCCGCTCTTTACTCTCTATTCCCTTTCGGTTGCCTTCTTTATGCCGACTATCGGACTCAATAACTCCGTTGCCTTCAACGCCTTGAGTAAGGCAGGCCTCGACACTGTCAAGGAGTTTCCCCCAATTCGCGTCTGGGGAACCGTCGGCTTTATCTGCGCAATGCTTTTCGTGAACTTCATGTCGTTTGAGGGCGTATCTTTCCAAAACTCCTATTGGCAGTTTATCACTTCCGCAATCATAAGCCTGCTTATGGCGGTTTACGCTCTGTTGATGCCCAACTGCCCTATTTCCAAGGCCAATGCCAACTCCTCAATGGCTGAGAAACTCGGACTGAAAGCATTTGCCCTCTTCAAGCAGAAAAAAATGGCCGTTTTCTTTATTTTCAGTATGCTTCTCGGCGTCTCGCTGCAGATTACCAACGGCTACGCAAATACGTTCATCAACTCCTTTGGCGACATCCCGATGTATGCCAACGCCTGGGCTGCCCGTAACGCTAACGCCATCATCGCCATTTCGCAATGTTCCGAAACCCTCTGCATCCTGCTTATCCCCTTCTGTCTCAAGCGCTTTGGCATTAAGGGTGTAATGCTTATGTCAATGTTTGCCTGGGTACTCCGCTTCGGTCTGTTCGGCACGGGCAATCCCTCGTCCGGTGTCTGGATGCTCATTCTCAGTTGCATCGTCTACGGTATCGCCTTCGACTTCTTTAACGTCAGCGGCGGCCTTTATGTCGACAACGAGACAAAACCTGAAATCCGCAGTTCCGCCCAGGGCCTCTTCATGATTATGACTAACGGCCTCGGCGCTACTATCGGCACGGTCTCAGCAATGCAGATTGTTAATCATTTCGTCTATAGCCAACCCACTCCCGAACTGCAACTCGAAGGCTGGCGCACATGCTGGTTCATCTTTGCGGCTTATGCTTTAGTCGTGGGTGTTCTCTTTATGTTTATCTTTAAGGATACAAAAGTAAACGCCTCAACCGCAGAGATTAAGGAAGAGGATTCAATTGCTGCAGGCTCGGCTGCCGGACTTGTTGACGAAGCATGATTCAGTTTTTTGCACCGGATATTGCCCTGACTCCTGTTCTTCCTGAAGGGGAGTCACATCATTGCGTCAAAGTTCTCCGACGCCAACCCGGCGACGATGTTGAGGTCATTGACGGCAAAGGTTATATATATTCCTGCCGGCTGCTTGAAGCGCATCCCAAGCACGCCATGCTCGAAATTGTCGGCCGTAGGTTTGAGCCTCTGCCCTGGAACTTCAACCTGACCGTTGGCGTCGCCCCGACAAAGCATCTTGACCGCATGGAGTGGCTCACGGAAAAACTCGTCGAAATAGGCATCAACCGCCTGATTCCGCTCAGAGGCGACCGCTCCGAACGCAAAGAACTGAAAACCGAACGTCTCGAAAAAATCGCAGTTTCGGCTATGAAGCAGTCGCTGAAAGCCTTCCTTCCCGCGATTGACGAGATGACTCCTATCAGCAAGGTAATTCGGGAAACGACGGCCCGACAGCGGTTTATCTGCTACTGCGACGACTCGGTTGAGCGCAAACTCCTTGTTGACCAACTGATTCCCGGGGCCGACGTCTGCATCCTTATCGGCCCGGAAGGAGACTTCTCGCCGGCCGAAGTCAGTTTGGCAATTGAACACGGATTTATCCCCGTGAGCCTCGGCGATACACGCCTGCGCACGGAGACCGCTGCCCTCTTTGCGGCTTCTACCGTTCAGATTTTAAACCAATTAAAGAATAAATAATCAACAAAATAATATGAAACGCTATTTCATCACACCCCTGCTTGCTCTCGCTCTCGCTTCAGGCGCTTACGCCCAGGCTCCCCAGGCGGCCGACTTCAATCGCGCCGTGATGCAAGCCTATGAAGAGATGTTGCGCGAGAATTATAAGGATTACGAAGTACTTTTCCGTCGCGCAAACGAATATTATAACCACGGAGATTATCTCCGCGCTCTTGAAGACCTCGACAGCGCCGTAAAGTACGCTCCCGAATCAGACTCTGATATCCGGTTCAGCATCTTCGCTCTCCGCGCCGAATGCTACTATCAACTCAAGCGCTATGCCCAGGCTATTCCGGACGCCAACGAGGCCTTGAAAATTGACCCGACAAGCACTGCGATGCTCAACCTGCGCGGACGCATCGAATATGATTTCAATCAGATTGCCGAGGCTAAGGCCGACTTCACCAAACTGCTCCGCATCAACCCGCGCAGTCAGGAAGCCCTCTTCGGTCTCGCCCTCGTGGCCGCCAAGGAAAACAACCTCGGCATGGCTAACGAATATATGGAGAAGGCCGTCAGCCTCACGCCCTCCGACAGCAACGCCTTTATTCGTCGCGCCAATGTGAAGGAAATTTTGGGAGACTATAACGGTGCCGTCGATGACCTGCTCCTCGCAATGGCTACCGATTCGAGCAATAACAAGGCGCTCCCCGCCCTCGTAAACCTTGCCGATTCAAACTATCCCGCCGTGATTTCAGGCCTTTCGGGTGCTATCCGCCAGGCTCCGCGTCAGCCGCTCTATTACTTCCTCCGCGGCTCGATTGCGCAGTCTCATTACCATTACGGCTCAGCCATCGACGACTTCAAATATATCATCTCCGAAAACCTCTATAATTACGCCGGCCTCTACTGTTCGCTGGCCGAATGTTATTATGCTCTCGGCGATTATGAGACGGCCCTCGACGAGATCGATTCCGCCCTGGCTAAGTATACCGACGAGGATGACCCTTGCCGCTATTTCACCGTACGCGCTAAGATTCAGCGTGCGCTCAATCAGCAGGACAAAGCGCTACTCTCGATTAACCGAGCACTCGATATCGAGCCGGAAAACTCCGAGGCGATGGTTGAGAAAGCCCTGATTCTTACTGACCAAAAGAAGGCAAAGGAGGCATCGACCCTTTTGGGAGAAGTTATAATGGCTAACCCCTACGAGCCGATGAACTACCTGACCCGCGCCTGGGTGATGAACGATTTTCTCAATCAGCAGAAGGCCGCCAAGGGACTCTATACCCGCGTTGCCGAACTGGAACTTGACCATCCGGAAAACATCAACTCGATGCTCGGCTTCGGGTTGCTCTTCAACGGCCAGACAGCAAAGGCCGTTGAGTGGATGGAAAACTGCCTGAAGGAGCCGGACGGCGACGGACATATCCACTATCTTGCAACTTGCTTCTTCGCCTGGGCCGGACGCAAACAGCGCGCCCTCGAATGTATGGAAGGGGCTCTGAAAGCGGGCTACGCCAACTATTATGATTGGACGCTCAATAACGATTCGCGAGTGAATGTAAGCCCGATTCGCGATGATGCACAATTTAAAGCATTACTTGAACAATACAAGTCTATCTTTGCGAAATAACAGATACATAACCGCATTGATTCTTCTTTGTGTGGCGCTCATTGCGGGCGCCACACAACCCAAACACGACTTCCGTGGAGCGTGGATTCAGACAATCTACCAAGGATATGAAAAGCGCTCCACGGCTCAAAACAAAAAGTACCTGACCGACCTCCTCGACCAACTTGAGGAAGCCGGAATCAACGCCGTATTTTTTCAGGTACGCCCCCGCTCAGACGCTTTCTATCCTTCGAAACTCGAACCTTGGAGTCCGCAACTGACCGGGGCATACGGCAAAGCCCCCTCGCCCCTTTGGGACCCCCTGCAGTTTATGATTGATGAGTGTCACCGCCGCGGAATGGAACTTCACGCCTGGCTGAACCCCTATCGCGGGCCGGCAACTAACGAGACTGTCCCGGCGAGTCATCTGCTTAAAAAGCATCCCGAACGGTTTGTGCGCTATGGTAAAATCAACTATTTCAAGCCGTCGCTGCAAGCAAATCGTGACCACCTCTGCAATGTTATCGCCGATATTTTAACCCGCTATGACGTTGACGGTATTCATTTCGACGATTATTTCTATCCTTATCCGATTGCAAACACTCCCTTTCCGGACGATGCCGAATATAAGGCCTCTAAAACTCGGCTGAGCAAGGACGATTGGCGCCGGCGCAACGTTGAAGAACTTATTGAACAAGTAAGCAAGACAATTGCCGAAACCAAGCCGTGGGTGCGTTTCGGAATCAGTCCCTTCGGAATCTGGCGCAACAAGGCGACTTGCCCTACCGGCAGCGCGACCAAAGGGTTGCAGGGCTATGATGCGCTCTATGCCGATGTGCCCCGCTGGGCCGAACTCGGACTGATTGATTATCAGATTCCTCAACTCTATTGGGGAATCACCCACAAGTCTGCCCCTTACGACGAATTATGCCATTGGTGGGCCAACAACGGTTTTGGTCGCCACGTCTATATAGGCCAAGACGCCGAAGTCACCGCCAAGGCCAACGAACTTGACCGGAAAATGGCGCTCGCCGCCGAACATCCGGACGGAATCCAGGGCAACTGCTGGTGGTATGCCGGCTCAATAAATTGCGTGAAACCTGACTTGAAAAAGGTTCACTATTGCAATAAGGCCCTCGTGCCCGAATATCTATGGAAAGATGTCGAGCCCGCTCCGACTCCCCACCCTAAAGCCCACGGAGCGACAATCAAATGGAATGTCGACCGGGAGGCTCGCCGCTGGGTCGTATACCGTTTTAATTCAAAAAAAAATATCGATATTGACAATCCGGCTGCTATCTGCGCGGTTACTTTTTCTCCGCAGTTTATCGCCTCCAAGCCGGGTGTCTACGTTATAACCGCACTCGACTACTCAAATTGCGAATCCTCACCTTCAAAACCAATTGAAATCAAACAGATATGAAACTCAAACACGGCCTCATAATCTCACTGGCTGCAGCCGCTACGGCCGCATCCGCTTATGCCGACCTCAATAGCCCCAAAAGCGATATAACCAAAAGCCTCGACATCTTTTCCGCCCTCTTCAAGGAGGTTCAGATGAACTATGTTGATACTCTTGACGCCAACAAGTCAATCAACACCGCTATAATAGCAATGCTTGACGAGATTGACCCCTACACGGAATATTACGCAAGCGAGGATACCGAAGAACTCGCCCGAATGGCTACCGGCGAATATGGAGGCGTAGGCTCAATCATCAACAAGGGACGCGACGGACGCATCCGTTTTTCAGAACCTTATGCCGGTACTCCCTCGAAGAAAGCCGGAGCAAAAGCGGGTGACGTAATCCTCAAAATCGACTCTACGGAGATTACACCGAAGCATACCGTCGGACAGGTTAGCGACCTGCTTCGCGGAACCCCGGGTACTTCGCTGACCGTAGAAATCATGCGCCCCTATGCAGCCGATTCATTAAAGACTCTCTTTATTACCCGCGAAAAAATCAAGACTCCCTCAGTTCCTTTCTACGGACTGACCGGACCGGACAAGAATATCGGGTATATCTATATTGACTCGTTTACCGACAGCGCCCCTACCGAGGTCAAAAATGCGCTGAACACTCTGTTGGCCAATGGAGCGACTTCGCTCGTAATTGACCTTCAGAGCAATCCCGGCGGACTGCTTGACAGCGCTGTTGAGATTGCCGGCCTCTTCGTTCCTAAGGGCACTGAGATTGTGCGCACACGCGGACGCGAAACTTCGTCGGAAAAGATTTATAAGACCGAGCATAAGCCCGTTGCGCCCAAACTCCCCTTGGCCATTCTTATCAACGGAAGTTCGGCCTCCAGTTCCGAGATTCTTGCCGGCGCACTCCAGGACCTTGACCGCGCCGTGATTGTCGGCTCGCGCTCTTACGGCAAAGGCCTCGTGCAATCTTCCCGCCAGTTGCCTTATGACGCTATGGTAAAAATCACCGTTGCAAAATATTATATTCCCTCCGGACGCTTGATTCAGGCCATTGACTACAGCCGACGCAACGAGGACGGAACTGTTGCACGCACTCCCGACTCGCTGACAACCGTTTACCATACACTCCATGGCCGCGAGGTGCGAGACGGCGGCGGAATCACGCCCGACGTCAAGCGCGAAACGATGAAGTCCAACCGCCTGCTCTACGCTATCCAGGGCAATAGTTTTGATATTGACTATGCGACTAAGTTTGCAGCCGAGAACCCGACGATTGCTCCGGCAAGCCGGTTCGTGATTACCGACTCGATTTTCAACGACTTCGCCTCGTTTATTCAGCCGGAGGAACTGAAATATGAAAACGCTTACCCGAAGGCAATTGCCGCCCTGCGCGAAATTATTGAAGAAGAAGGTTACCTGACCGACAGCGTCAAAATCAGCATCGAGGCTCTCGAACATTCGCTTAAACCCGACCTGAAAATCGCATTGCAAAATAATCGAGAGGCCATAGACTACATTCTGGCCAACGCAATCGCCTCGCGCTATTATGACCGCGCCGGCGCAATCGAAGCCACCCTGCGGTTCAACTATCCGCTCCAGACGGCTATTGAGATTCTCGGCGACCGAAAGGAATATGACAAACTGCTGTCGAAATGAGTTCTGATTCAGTCATAAAACTTCCGGAGGCGGCGTCGCGCACAAAGGCTCTGAGGTCTGCTCTGACCGATGCTAAAACGGTAGGCGTCTACGGCCTTGCAGGCTCGGCAACCGCCGTAATGCTATCGCAAACCGCGCGTCGCCAGCCGATGATTGTCATTGCCGACAGCGCCGACGAAGCCGGCTATCTCTATCATGATCTCGTCAGGCTCTGCGGCGAAGAGGAAGTCACCTTTCTTCCCTCCGGCTATAAGCGCCATATCAAATACGGCCAGGTCGACCCGCCCTCGCAGATTCTACGAGTGGAGGCCACAAACAGACTTTACGAGAAAAACTCTCGGCTCAAATTTCTTGTGACCTATCCCGAGGCTATCGTTGAGCGCGTCCCCTCCCCCGTTCAAGTTAACGACCATACGCTCCATATTGCCGTCAACGAGAGCCTGAAACTGACCGAAGTGCAAAAATGGCTGCGCACAAACGGCTTCACTCAGGAAGATTATGTCTACGAGCCGGGACAGTTTGCCGTGCGCGGCTCGATTCTCGACGTCTTTGCATTTAACTCGGAAATGCCCTTCCGCATTGACTTCTTCGGCGACGATATCGACTCAATTCGCCGCTTCAACGTGGAGACCCAACTTTCCGAAGACCGGCTCTCGGCTATTGACCTGACTGCCAACGTAGGCGAGCAGGCGTCAGGCGGTGCGATTACCGACTTTATCCATTCAGCGTCGGTGATTGCCCTCCATGAGTCGGCCGACTATCTGCTCGACCGTGTGAACACAATCTGCAGCGAAAGTTTCTCGGCCTTCTCCGCCCACTCGGGCGACGGCGACGAATCCGCGCTCAAACAACTTATCGACGCGAACCAGTTTGCCGCAAAACTCAAGGAGTTCCGCCATCTGGTCTACACTGATTCAGAGATTCCCCCGACGGCTAACGCCAACGTGGATTTCCGCTGCTCGCCACAAGGAATCTACCACAAGAATTTTGACCTCATAGGTCAGGAATTTACCCGCCTTCAACAGGAAGGTTACAAACTCTTTATCCTCTCCGACAGCGAGAAGCAGCATGAACGCCTGAAGGCAATATTTGCCGAACGCAACGACGACATTCAGTTCACCCCCATAATCGGCACCCTCCACGCCGGCTATGTTGACCACGTCACGAAATGCTGCATCTTTACCGACCATCAGATTTTTGACCGTTTCCATAAGTATTCGCTGAAAAGCGACCGCGCTCGCTCAGGCAAACTCGCCTTGAGCCTCAAGGAACTCGCCTCGATTGAACCGGGCGACTATATTGTCCACTCCGACCATGGCGTGGGCAAGTTTGCCGGACTGGTGCGCACCGCCGGAATCAACGGCAAGATGCAGGAGATGATCAAGTTGACATACCTCAACGGCGATACAATCTTCGTCTCGCTCCATTCTCTCCATAAACTGAGTAAATACAGGGGGAAGGAGGGCGTAGAACCGCGCATCAACAAACTCGGAACCGGCGCGTGGAACAAGATGAAGGAGCGCACCAAGTCGAAACTTAAAGACATTGCGCGCGACCTGATTTCTTTGTATTCACGCCGCCGTCAGGAACAAGGTTATCAGTTTGCTCCTGACAGTTACATGCAGCAGGAACTGGAGGCAAGTT
>CAYUGU010000024.1:0-29063 GCA_964444345.1 uncultured Bacteroides sp. | reverse complement strand
TCAAACTTCCTGCCGGAGGCTCCACATGCGACATATACCGCACACGGTGGCAGCGACGCGAAGTTTTTATAAAACGTCTCAAAGAGGAGTATCGCTCCAAGCCGCTCTATCTTGATGCGCTCGACAAGGAGTTTGACATCGGCGTTGCGCTACACCATCCGTCGCTGCCTGAGTATCGTGAGTTTCATCGCGACTATATAGTGATGGACTATATCGACGGACAAACCTTGGCGGAAATGCTGAGGCAACATGACCCGTGGCTAACCAAAGGGAAGAACATCGCGCGACTCTTGACGGAGTTGGTGGATGTTGTGGACTACCTGCATCGTCATAACGTGGTTCACTGCGACATCAAACCCGACAATATTATCATTACCGCCAACAACAAAAACCTGGTACTTGTCGACTTCGACAAGAGTTATACCGACTCGCTGAATGATACATCCGGCCACCCCGGAAAGTATGGCCTTTCAACCGAGGAAGCGGGAAGCGTTGCGATAGATTTCCACGCCATCGGTTTGTTGGTGGAGCGGCTCAAAAGCGAGGTCCCCCGATTCAAATTCCCTGCTTATAAGAAGTTTATTAGCGCCTGCTGTGGGCCTGATGTGAATTGTGAGGATTTGAAGGAAATACTTGCAGTTCGTCATCCGAGATTTTCGGTAATGGGTATCGCGGCAGGGATAATTGCAATCTTCCTTATGATAGGTTTGTTTGTGTATTTTGGAAACAGAACTACGGTGTCGGAAGAACAGCATGACAGCACTACTGACACTACCGCTATTGTTGTCCCGACTGTAAAGACCCAGGAGGAGATACACGACGACGCCCAATCGATGGCCGCGATGCTTGACAAGCGGATACAACCCTCATTCAGCGAACTGCTCGCTGGCCTTGACCGCCTGAATCTCCTCAAGAGTGACGAAAGCCTCACCGGTCAGCAACTTCTTGACAGCATTCGCCATCACGGCGACCTTGCCGATGAATATATTACCGAGGCATTTGAGATATTAAAGGAAACCTATCCGGACCTTACCGACAGAGAGGCGTGGCGAATAATGGCCTACTCGAAAGCCTATACCGGCTACACGCGCCGAGCAACTCCGGAACTAACGGCAGTCGGGCAGGAAATTGAGCGACGTTTCGCTGCGGAAGGACAGGAAATCAATAGATAATCTCCACTGCCTTCAAACCCCTGAACTTAGCCGATTCGTATGCACCGAGGTCAACATTATCTCGAATTACATGCGCCACCACAAACCTGTGGCCGACCGCAAGTTGAGTAATTGTCAGCAAATCCCCCTTAAGGATATTATGGCTCCCCTCAACCTCGTTGACAATGAAGTTGAAGTCGCCTATGTATGTAAGGAAAAACACACGGTTGGGTTCGTAGGAAATACGCACCTGAGTGCCACGCTCCAAGTCCTGCACTTCGAGGCAATCAATCGGGGTGAAGATTGAAATATCAGCATCTTCACCAAGTTCCTTTATCAGCGCTTCATAGTCCTCGCAGCCGAGATACTGTGCAATAACATCCATTGTCGAGTGACGAGGAACAACCTTTTCGGTCTTGAATCCGAAAAGTCGTTTCAAGGTGTTGACACCAAGATTTTCATTGGTTCTCTCCTTGATAGCCTGCGAAAGCACATCAAAGTCGGCACTCCGTGTCATTCCGAGTCCAACCTTCTCGCGGACCCGCCTCAGTATTTCATTCTCGTTTGCCATAACATAATCTGTTTGTTCCGCAAAGTTAAACAAAAATCCACAAACCCCATAACAATAAAGCCCTAAGTGGATGAAATGGCTGAAAAATACTCGCGACTATACCTTTCACAATCAAAATATTTTAGTAACTTTGTCATACCTAATCTATCAGATATATGGCGATATTCTATCACGGTTCAGCAGCACTGTTTGACAGGTTTGACCTTGCTCACGTTCTCGAAGGAGATGGTAAGGTCAAATTCGGTTATGGGATTTATCTGACTTCAAGTTTCAAGTCTGCAGCACATTACAGTGGAGTCAACAAAAAGGCGACCTCACACTATGTCTACACGGTTGAAATCCCCGACATAACATCTGATAACCATATCTCTTTCAAACAACCTGTCAATCCTGATATAATCAAGAGGGCAGAACAGAAACTTGGGAGTTCAATTCCTGAGAAGTTTACACTTGATGGAAAGAATTTCAGGAAGTATCTTGCCAAAACATTGGGAGGTGGTTCTGATATTCAGTCAGAGAAACTCGCGTCAGAATCCCTTAATAGTATTGGTGTTGAGTTCATTACTTGGCCATACAATTGGAAGAACCCCGATTTGGGTATGAACGTAGCTGTACTTGATGAGCACAAAATCAAGATTGTCAAGGTAGAACAAGTTCAGCTTGACCTGAAACAACAACTAATCTCCGGCTCGGAAATAGAGGTGAAATTATGAAAAGACTCAAAATCATTGGTAGCGGACAGTATAACTGGGATATAATCAAATTGAGAGATTATCCTGACGGATTTGTTGTTGGTAAACGAAATTCGTACGTTGAGACCACTCTGACAGAAGAAGTTGGTGGAACTTGTGGTAATATTATGTGTATTCTGTCAAAACTTGGATGGATTGCACAGCCACAAGTGAAACTTATTGACACGGAGGAGGGTCATAAACTCGCCGACAGTTTACGCCAATATGGATGTGAGACCAACTATGTATCCTTTGTCCACAATGGTGGATTTAGCGGAATGGAGTGTGTCCACAGAAAGAGTCGAAAAACAGGAGAACACGAATTGGGTATCAAAGGTTTTGGACCCGATGGCTCGCAATTCAGAAAGATTACTGAATTAAGGGTTAGAGATGAAGTCCCCCAATTTCTGGATTCTTTATCGGAAACTCCCGATGTATATTTCTTTGACCACAATGAAGCCGGTCCAAGAAAGATTTCGAGCGAACTGCGAAAACGTGGTTCTCTTGTTTACTATGAATGTGAGAACAGCAAAGATTGGAACAAGTTTCTGAAATGTGTTGAAGTGGCTGACATAGTGAAGTTTTCAGACGAGAATGTTCCTGACATCTCTTTTTGTGAGGACTATAAGAACAAACTCTTCATTCAGACCCAAGGTTCTAAAGGGCTGCAATTCAAACTGCGGGCCGACGAATGGAAACACATAGATCCTGTACCTGTCAATGGTGTTGTTGATTGGGAAGGATGTGGTGACACCATCACCGCGGTGTTTCTTGATGAATTAGGTAAACTTGGATTACCAAAAATTTCTGGTCTGATAGAAGAACAAATCATGTCAGCACTGAAATTAGCGGCAGAGAAAGCATCCCTCTGCATACAATATTATGGATCTAAAACTTGGTTACAAAAAATTTGATTGAATATGAAAGAAGGTAAAGTCGCACCTTTTATCGAAAAATATTATCCGGAGTATTACCAATGGAATGAATACTCTGTTGATGATTGTATCCCATTTGATAAGGCAAAAGAACAATGGGGTATCTTGGGGAATTTTGCCCCCGTTCCTCTTGAAGTAAATGGTGTAAGATTTGTCAACAGCGAACAACTATTCCAGATGATGAAATTCACTGACCCCGATACTATCATGTCAATCTTCCGAAGCAGAGGTATGAATATAAAATATTCTGCCAAAACAGGAGAAACACTCGGTTTACGTCGACCTGACTGGGGGCAGATAATTGTTGATTGTATGAAATTCTGCTTGCAGACCAAGTATGACCAGTCAGAAGAATTCAGAAAGACCCTACAAGAAACGACAGGCTTCATCATTGTTGAAGACCAAACCAACAGACCAAGAAAAACTCCTGACTCTTGGGGTGTGAAACCCGATGGAGATAAATACGTTGGAAGTAATCTTTTGGGAAGACTCCTTATGGAGTTAAGAAACAATGGTAAACTCGATTACAAACTACCTGCTGACATTTTTGAGTTCCTCAAACACATCAAATGAGTATTGGTCACCCTTTTTGGTGGTGTATCAAAATAATTTTGAAAAATATTTTGACATAATATCTCAATATCAACAAGTTAAGACCTTCTACAACCAATTCCAACGTCAATGTTCTGGGCACCCTATAAAATTGCGAGTGATTAAAATTCAATCACTCGCAATTTTGCTTTCACTCTTTATTTATGAATAATCTGAGGGTGGGGGGTGCGGACGCGGGGTTTGAGTTCGCCGCCGATCAGGAGGATTGTGCCGTCGGGGAGGAGGGCGGTGGCGGCGCCGGCGCGGGCGTGGTCGGGGTTGTAGGTCCCGGGGGTGGACCAAGTGAGGGTGGCGGTGTCGAAAATGTAGGTTGTGCCGTTAAATTTATACCAGGCGATGGGGTGGAGAAGATAGTCTGGGGCCTGGTCGGTTATCGCGTCGAGAAAGATTTGGCGGTTGACTCCTCCGGTGCATACAATGTGTTGGCCGTCGGGGCTGAGGGCAACGCCGCCGCTAAGTGTGAGGCCCGGGGCGGGGGCGGGTAGTTCGGCCCAGGTGTCGGAGGCGGGGTCGTAGGCCAGGCCGGTGGTGTGGACGGTTTTGGGTTCACCGGCGTAGAATCCGCCCCATATGTAGAGTTTGCCGCCGGCCGAGGCCATAACGGGCTGGATGCGGGGCAGCCCGGGAATTATTGCGACGGTTTGCCATCCGCTGTCGGGGTTGTCAAGGTCGAGGCAGATGAGTTTATCGGACGGCCGGCCGTCGAGATTTCCGCCGGCAATATAGACGGTGTTGCCTATGGCGGCGGCGTAGGCGTTATCGACCGTGTGGGGCATCTTCGGGAGGTCTTCAAGGGTTCCGTCGGCCTTTAGGAGCCAGGCGTCAGGGGTTGATCCTCCGGCCATTACGAGGCCTTGCGGGGTCTGGGCTGAGGCTCCGTAGGCGGTTTTTACGGGGAGGGAGGCGATGCGTTCGCCGGTCAGCGCATTGTAGATTCCGCTATAGAATGTTTTGGTTGAGGGGGCCACGCTGATCGGGTCTTCGAAGGGGAAGTTGCATCCTCCGGCAAAGACGGGCGTGGCGCCCATCATTCCGCCGAAGGCGCCGCTGACGCCATATTCAATTCCGGGTTCGGCCGCGAGGGCTGCCGCTGCGAGTATCATAGTGGTAATCATTCTTGTTCGAGGAGGAAAACTTCGGCGTCGAGGGCGGCGCGACAGCCCATTCCGGCGGCTGAGATTGCCTGGCGATAGCGGGGATCGGCAACGTCGCCGGCGGCAAATACGCCTTTGACGGAGGTCTCCGTGGTTCCGTTGAAAGTCTTGACGTAGCCGTGGGAGTCGAGTTGGATGTAGGGGGCGAATATTTCGGTTTCGGGTTTATGGCCGATTCCGAGGAAGAAGCCGTCGATGGCTATGTCGAAATGGCGCTCTTCGGGGGTGCCTTTGTGCTCGACCAGGTGGGCTCCTTCAAGGAATTCGGCGCCGAAAAGACCGGTGGTGTTGCAGTTGAAGAGGATTTCGATATTATCTTTTTCCAACACGCGTTTTTGCATGACTTTCGAGGCGCGCAGATGAGGCTTGCGCACAATCATGTATACTTTTGAGGCGAGGTTGCTCAGGTAGAGGGCTTCCTCGCAGGCCGTGTCTCCGCCGCCAACAACTGCAACCACGCGCTTGCGGTAGAAAAATCCGTCGCAGGTGGCGCAGGCGCTGACTCCGAGGCCTTTATATTTGTCTTCGTCGGGGAGACCGAGATATTGGGCTGTGGCTCCGGTGGCAATGATTATTGTCTTGGCTTCGAGCCAGTTGCCGCTGTCGTCCTTGGCCGTGAAGGGATAAACGTCGAGATTCACCTCGTTGATGCGCCCCGAGCGGATGTCAGCACCGAAGCGGGCCGCCTGAGCGCGCATTTTCTCCATAAGTTCGGGCCCGGTGATTCCTTCGGGGAAGCCGGGAAAGTTTTCAATCTCGGTGGTGGTTGTCAACTGGCCGCCGGGGTTAAATCCTTCGTAAATAACGGGGGCGAGGTTGGCGCGCGAGGCGTAGGTCGCGGCGGTATATCCGGCGGGGCCGGAGCCTATGATGAGGCAATTAACGGTATTTCCCATGATGCGTTGGTTTATGGTTTATGGTTTATGGTTTATGGTTGAGGGTTTATGGTTTAGTGGGGAGGGTCGGGGTTAGCGTAAATCGGTGATTGTTGTTCCTTTGGGTATTTTTAGTTGAAACGCCGAGAGGGGACGTTTGGTTTTAACCTGGGCGAATTTCATGTCCGAGACCGAGAGGGTTCCGCCGGAGGTTATGATCGACATTGACTGAGGCCAAACGCCTGAGCCGGGGAAAGTTATGGTCACTTCCGCAATGTCGCCGTCAGGTTGCACGGGGGTGAGCCGATAGGTCTCGCCCTTAACTTTGACGCCGTTGAAGTTTGAGCCGAGGGAGGTGAGTATCGCGGCGGGGTTGCCCGTGGCGAGTTCATCAGCCGTGGGGTTGATAATCGTAACCTCCTTGTCGGCAGCGGAGTAGGCCCATTGGGTCGTCCCGTCGTAGAATATTTTCATATCGCCGAGGTCGATTGCAAACTTTCCGCCGTCGCCGAGCACCATGATTCCCGGCCGGCCGTTATAGAGGAACTTGACCTGGGTCGTAGGCATGGCGGCAATCTGCTTGGCCGCCGTCCGGATTCGTGGCGGGAGTGCGGCAATCGCCCCAAGGCTCGCCATTGCAAAAAACATCAAAAACAAAATTCTCTTCACCATAGTCAATTAGAGTTAATTGGTAGAGTTTCGCGGTTAGCCGAAAATGCGGTCGAGGTCCATGGGGTCGACGAGGATGGCGCGGGGCTTTGAGCCGAGGGCGGGGCCGACGATTCCGGCGGCCTCGAGTTGGTCCATGATTTTGCCGGCGCGGTTGTAGCCTATGGAGTATCGGCGCTGGAGCGAGGAGGTCGAGGCCGTGTCGCCGCTGCTGACCAGGAAGCGGGCACACTCCTCGAAGAGCGGGTCGCGGTCGCCGCCCCCACCGGCGCCTCCGAACTGGGGCGCACCGTTCTCGCCCAAGTCGGGCGTATAGTCGGGGAGGTCATAGGCGTGGGGATAGCCCTGTTCGTTGGCTATATGCTGGCAGATGGCCTCCACCTCAGGAGTGTCGACAAACGCGCACTGAACGCGCTCAAGGTTGCCGTTGGTCGAGAAGAACATGTCGCCGCGGCCCACGAGTTGATGCGCGCCCGTGCGGTCAAGAATTGTCTTTGAGTCGACCATCTGCGAGACGCGGAAGGCTATGCGCCCGGGGAAGTTGGCCTTGATCAGGCCGGTAATAACGTTGGTCGAGGGACGCTGAGTCGCGATAATCACGTGGATGCCGACGGCGCGCGCCTTCTGGGCCAGGCGGCAAATCGGGGCTTCAACTTCCTTGCCTGCCGTCATTATGAGGTCGGCAAACTCGTCGACAATCACTACGATATAGGGCATATACTCGTGGCCCTTCTCCGGGTTGAGGCGCCGCTGAATAAACTTGGCGTTATATTCCTTCAGGCCGCGACATCCGGCTTTGCTCAGCAGGGCGTAGCGCTTGTCCATCAGGACGCAGAGCGAGTTGAGCGTCGCAACGACCTTGTTCGGGTCAGTGATTACGGCGTCTTCCTCGTCGGGGAGTTTGGCCAGATAGTGGCGTTCGAGTTCGCGATAGAGCGAAAATTCAACCATCTTCGGGTCAACGAGCACGAATTTCAGTTCCGCAGGGTGCTTCTTGTAGAGCAGCGAGGTGATTATGGCGTTGAGGCCCACAGACTTACCCTGGCCCGTAGCGCCGGCCACGAGCAGGTGGGGCATCTTTGCCAGGTCGGCAATGAAGACTTCGTTGCTGATTGTTGCGCCAAGGGCCATTGGGAGTTCCATCGTACATTCCTGGAACTTCTTGGAGGCGATAATCGAGCGCATAGAGACGGTCTGGGGGTCGTTGTTGGGCACTTCAATGCCTATGGTGCCCTTGCCGGGAATCGGCGCGATGATGCGTATGCCGGTGGCCTTCAGGGCGAGGGCCAGGTCTTCCTCAACGCGCTTGATTGCCTGAATGCGCTGGCCGGCAGCGGGAACCACCTCAAAGAGGGTAATCGTGGGGCCTACGGTTGCGCTGATGCTCTGAATCTGTATGTCAAACTGGGCCAGGGCGTTAAGGATGCGCTGCTTGTTGGCCTCCTGCTCGGCGGTGTCTACGGTGACTTTCGAGCCCTGGCGGTCAATCAGCAGGTCTATCGAAGGGAAATGGAAGTGAGAAAGGTCGGCCGTAGGGTCGTAGGCCTCGGTAGAAATCTCCTCGGCCTCTTCAATTTCCTTGGTTTCGATTTTTAACTCTTCGGCGGCGAGTTCAACCGGCGTTGGCGGTTCCGGAACGGGAATTACCGCCCCGCGAGGCCTGTATTCGGGCTCGGCGGCGTCGGAGTTATCGGAGATTTCAGAGTTATCAGAGATATCAGAGTTATCAGAGATATTAGAGTTATCAGAGGTTTCAGGGTTATCAGAGTTGTCGGAGGGCTCGGAGGTCGCTGAGTTGTCGGGGGTGGTGGCTGCGGCGGCGGCTTTGGCGGCCGCGGCGGCTTCCTGTCTCGCCTTGAGGGTCGCGGCCTGCTTGGCCTTAAATTCGGCCATACGGGCCTTCATCGCGGCAAAGGCGCGTGAAATCTGGGTCATGAAGATAACCGCCACGAGCGCCGCCAGGCCGCAACTGACGGCTATTGCGCCGAAAGGCGACGCATATTCAATCAGCGTCTTGTTGACGTAATAGCCGTGATGCCCGCCAAGGCGGATAGGCGAGGAGGTAGCGTAGGTCAGCAACCCTACGATTATGCTTACGGAAATAGCCAATATCAGGCACTTAAGCGTCGTTGCCCAAAAGCGGACTTTCATCACCCCGAGCATCGAGAGCCCCATGACTACGAGCCAGAACACTATGACGAATGCCCCCAGTCCGAGCGACCCCGTCAGGAGCGAGTTGCCGAGCCATGCGCCGACCGGCCCGGCTGAGTTTTCAACCGTGCCGTGGGTGTTAACAATCTGGCCTAAGGAGTTATAGACAATGACCGCCTGGTCAGAGTCGGACGTGAAAATCGTTGAAAGCAGCGAAATGAGCAGATAGGCCGCGAAGAGCAACAATACTATGCCGCCGAACATGATCCAGCGGCTGTCGATTGTCGGCAGAGTGCGCACGCGCTTGCTTTCGCGCTCAATGGTGGCCGCACTTCGCTTCGGCTGTTGCTCGGGTTGAGGCGGCGCGTTGTATGTTCCCTCCGGTTTGCGCGGGCGGCGCGGCTGGCGGGCTTGCGGTCGGGGTTGCGGCTGCGGCTGAGGTGCCGGCTCCGGTTCGGGTTCGGGCTCCGGTTCAGGCCGGCGGGGAGTCTGGCGGAGCGAAGGGCCGAGAAGGTCCTCAACCTCCTCGTTATTTTGGTCCGGATTATAGAAAGGCGACATAATTGGTTGATTCTTAGTGCGTTTTATTTGTGGAAAGCGCGAGCCATGGCGCGCTTGTCGTCACGCTCCTTGATGCTCTGGCGCTTGTCATATTCCTTTTTGCCTCGGCCAATGCCGATTACGAGTTTAGCCAGGCCGCGGTCGTTGATAAACAGACGCAGGGGGACGATAGTGTTGCCCGGCTCCTTCGATTCCTTTTCGAGTTGGCGAATCTCCTTGCGCGAAAGCAGCAGTTTGCGCTCACGGCGCTCGGTATGGTTATTGTAAGTGCCGTAAAAATATTCGGCGATATACATATTTTTAACCCAGACCTCGCCGTTGTCGACATAACAGAACGTATCGACCAAGGAGGCTTTGCCCAGGCGAATCGACTTGATTTCGGTGCCCGTAAGCACAATTCCGGCGGTATACGTATCGCCGATAGCGTAGTCAAACGAAGCGCGCCGATTCTTTATATTGATTTCTTTAAATTTCATTTTTGCGGCCATAGTCTCAAAAAGAAGGGAATAAAGCGATTGAGTAAATGGGAGTTAGCGGGCCATAGGCGACAAAATGGCTCCAAGGATGAAGACCGGGAGAATTACGGCCACGATTCCGAAAGCAATCATCAGTCCGGTCTTTGACGGGTCGACGCCTAAAAATCCGCGCGCCCTATACATAACCACCACTACAAAGAGCGGAAGGAACTGAAGGATAGCCACTTCGGCCGGGAGCAGATTTTCAATCATGCCGATTACGGCCATCATCCCGACGCACAGTTGCGAAAAGAGTTGAACGCGCTCGCGGTCAATCAACCCGTCGGACGTGATTCGCGGCAACAGCGACGTCAGCAGCGCCTGAGCGATAAAGTACGTCAACATATAGATTGCAAACGTGATGACCCCGCTAAGAATCAGGTGCCCAACCGTAAAGTGCGTTTCCCAAAAAGCGGAAACCCCGACGCTGCATGCCGTCAGCAGGCTAACAGGCAGCAGACCCCATACGAGCATACGGCGCGCATCGGGTTCGGCTTTGGCCACGTCGACCCACCCTTTCGAGGGGGCCAACACCAGTTGAAGCATGAATTTCAGATAACTAAACATAGGGACGTCCGAATTTACAAATGCAAATTTACGCACTTTCCTTAACTTCTCCAAAAAATCCCCCAAAAAACTTTCTTTTCCCCTTCCGGCAAGCCCTTATGTGAGTAGATTTTTGGCCCACTCAGGAATTTTATCCGAATATTGTTTTGCTAATTTTCCGTCAGTGAGGCGGAAAAGAGGGCGGGCTTCTTCATTGTCGACAGAATTATCGTAAACGTAAAGTCGGTCGACAAACGACGCTGCAGCCTTGCAATTCTGGATTGATTTATGATATCGTGAGATAATCTTGGGAATAGGAACATCGTGACCTCCCTCCATTACTCGTTTCGCAATACGCGAGGCATTGATCGTGGGATTGGATGTAGAAATGAAAAAAAAGCGGATGAAAAAACCGGATTCTTTTGCTCGGATAAGAAAATCAAGTTTGTCCTGAGCGGAAAAGACTGTTTCGAAAACAAAACTTTTCTTTTCTAAGAGACATTTTTCTCTCAATTCTGAACAATAATTGGCAGCATTTAATACTGCGTCCTGCGAGTTCCAATCACCAAAAACATCTTGTGCAATTTGGTCGGGATTGATATATATCGTACCGACCGACCATTCGTGGTGTAGGAACTTTTGTGTAATGGATGTCTTCCCTGAGCCGTTGGGGCCGGCTATTACTATCAGTTCCGGCTTATGAATAAGTGCTGTCATTTCTTTAGGCGGCTTATGCGATCCTTCCATTTTTCTTCTACGGCTAAGGCTCCGCGACGAAGTTCGTCGAAGTAGGCTTTGTTTGCTTCTTCGAATCGCTTGGCCGCATCAATGGCTGCCTCACGCATAATTTGCGCAAGCATTTCATCCGTTGGCTCTTCGCCGGATCCAAACCGATAAGAGTTCATTTCTGCGTCAGTCATTATAGGTCCGAGATATTGTTTAGGATTATAACGCAAAGATAGTAAGAAATTTTCTAACCCACAAAAAAAATCTCAGGGGGGAGCCTGAGATTTTTTTGAGAGGGGTTGGCGGGGCTTACTTGGAAACCTTCTTGCCGTTGAGGATGTAGATGCCCTTGGGCAGTTTGTCGAAGTTGGCAGTGGAGGCAACCTTCGTGCCGAGGATGTTATAGACGGCTTTGTCGGTCGAGTCCGCGCTGATGCTCTCGATGCCTACAGAGGAGTCCTTCTGGATGGTGATGGTTGCGGGTTTGGTCACCAGGAACTCAGGCATTTCGGAGGTGATTTCGGGCTGGTCGCCAACCTTTACCTTCAACGGAGTGCCTTCCGAGTTGATGTTAAACTGAGTGTTGGGGAACACGGTCAGCGGGGTTACCAGGTCCGTAACCGGGGTCACCAGGTCGCGGGTAACGTCTAAGTTCAGGCCGTCTTCAACCTTAAACTCTACTTTAATCATTTCGGGAGTTTGGCCGAGATATACGCGGATAACGTCATCGTTCTGGGGCTCAAAATAGTGCTGGTTAGAATATCCGTAGTAGCCGTCGTGCTCTACGTCGTTGATGAACATTTGATTTGAGCCGTCGGTAGTGGCCCAGTTGCAATACCATTCGGCGCCGTCACCGTCGTAGAACTCGATTGTGTTATATCCCGAGTTGACGTCGTATTTCTGGTCGTTCTCATTTTGCAGGGAGAAATTGTTGGTCAGGTCTATGTCGTCAATGTACATGACGAATTTCTTGTCCTTGACGATTTTATTGACGGTAATAATCAGGTCGCCTTCGGGCGAGAGTTCAAAGTAGTCATAATCTTCAGTATGGTCTAAGCCGTTGTCGGAAAGTTCTTCGAAGTAGTAGTCGGAGTCAATTTCGAATGAAACTATAATTCCGTATTCTCCCTCGACAAATTCAACGGTATTTTCGCCATCCTTCAGTTCAATTACATCTCCGTCCCATGAGTAACCATTGTAGAAGGTGAAGTGTTCGGCACCGTCAACAATAATTTTCTTTTGAATAACCGGGAAGGCGGTAACGTCAATAGTGAAGGTGGTTTCCCCGGATACCTCATAAGTATATTTGTAATCGTTGAAGTAATTTAAGGAGAAAGTAGTACCATTCACGGAAGTCTCATTTATTTCATAGGCATCGGCGTCGCCGACGAGAATAAGAGTACTTCCTAACTTTACGCTGAAATCATCAGCGAGGAAGGCTGCAGGTTCAACGTCTTTGCCATTAACGGTCAGGGACTTGATGAACCCTGATGTGTCAGGATTAGTGAAATTGAAATGAACGGGAACGTTAACATCGGGATATACGGCTACCACATCAACGACCGCGTTGGGGGTGAGGTCTACGGTTACGGTGTTGCCGGAGATAGCAACCGGTTCATCATTTACGGTAACACTATAGAGTTTCTTCCCCTCGGGGTTGCTTAAGGTTAGGGTTTTCTGATATTCGGATGAGAATGAAACGGTTACCTCGTGTGCATCGGCGTCGAGAGCGATTTGTTCTGAGCCCCCGAGAAGAGCCTTGACTTGAGCGGCGTCATCGTATTTCAGTGTAAATGTAGCGTTCTTGAACTCGTCTTCCTTAACGGTCGTCACCGTGAAGGAAGCCGCAAAAAAGATATTGGCGGAATAATTTTTACCACCGCCGGGCATCGTATAGGTGTTTGCTCCGTTATCGATCTCTGCGAGATACCATCCTTCGTTGGCGGCTATCGCAAACTCGCTAATCTGTTTAACGTTATAGGTATTGTCCGTTTCCGTGGGTTGAACGGTTGTTTTTTCGGAGGTTGTAGCGTCATAGTAGGAAATGGTGACAGCCTCGGGGTTGTCGACCTTGACGGTTACGTTTATCGCGCTTGCGCTGATTGCGCAGAGCATCAGGGCCGTCAGGAGTGTAAATAACTTTTTCATAACGTATAATATTGATTGGTAAATTGATTATTCTTCAACGGGTTCTGAGCCGGGGCCGCGAAGTTGCTTGACATTGCCGGTCTCCGTGTCGATTTCGTAGACGTAGAGCGGCGAAGTGACTACGCCGTCATAGCCGAAGATGAAGACGATATTTTTTCCCCATTCATTGGCGTTAGTCGAGAAGTTCCATTCTTTCTGGTAGGAGATGGTGCGCTCGGTGTCGCCCGTGTAGAGGGTCAGATACTTTTCCTGTACTTCCAGATAGCGCTGGATGAACTCCTCGTCGTCAAACGACAGGTCGGCATAGGTGTTGGTGGACGGAAGGTTCTCAATCACGAATTTGGTCTCTTTGTCAGAGGGGATGACGGTGATGGTCTGCATTGCGACGGAGCCGGCGAGTTTGCGCGGCCCAAAATCGACCTCAAAGGTGAGGGGGTCCTTCTCTTCGTCGGCCGTGGTCACGATTTTAACCTCCTTAAGTTCCGTGGTGCGGGTGCCGTCGGACGTCAGGCCGCAGATAAGGACGTAATATTCCTCGCCCGCCTGCAGGTAGAGGCCGTTGACAATGCCTTCGTGGGTCGTGATGGTCGTCTCGCCGGTGTAGACATATTTGTCTTCTGCCCATTTGATGGTGTTCGAGTTGTTATACCATTTGATTTGGGAACCTACGTAACGCGACGGGGTGGTCGACGCAAGGCGTTCGCCGCTCACGAGGAATGCCGCATAGCGCGTGTCGGCTTTGCTCGGAGTGATTTTGAGCGATACTTCGCCGGGCGTCAGTTGAGTGGTTTCGACCTCAAATTGACAATCGTCGGTGATTTCCGGCTCGGGAATCACAACGTCTAAGGTCGTCGGATAAGTGGTGATTACGCCATATTCGCAGCCAAAGACGGCGGCTACGTATTCTTCGCCTACGGCCTTGTTGGTCCAGGTCCTCTCGCCGTGGCCCGTGTAGGTAAAGTCCGGCCAGTCCATGTCGAACTGATAAATCATTGCGGCATACTCATTGGCGGCCGACGACATCAGCGACGTGATATCCGTGGTTTCCAACTCGGATTTGGAGAAAAGTTCAATCGCAAAGGGTGCATCCTTCGGCAGGCCGTCGGCCTTGACGGTCACGGAGTTAGAAGTCCGGTCGGTTGAAATTGTGAACCGGATGTCCTCAATCGTGTACTTCTTGGTCTTGAAGCGGATCAGGCGCGGCTCGGTGGTCAATACCAGGTCGTCGTTTTCGATTTTTGCCGTGTAAACAACCAGGGCAATAGGCGTATCGTCCAGGATAGATTCTTCGGGATACCAGTCGCGAACCTGGCTGCCATACTCGCATACTTCTTCTATGGAGTATGACGAGAGCGGGCGACCATAAAAGTCGGCCACGTACTGAACATACTCCTTATCGGCCTCGATAAGGTAGTCGGCCCAATCTTCCTCGTCGACCTCCGAGAGCATCGACTCCGGCTTGCCCGTTACGCGATAGTATACGCCCTCGTCCGGGGCGGTTATTGTCAGGGTTGCGCAGGTGTGGTGGGCGGTCACCTCAATCTGAACGGGATTTTCGGGGAGCGGGGCGCTATATTCCATTCGGTTGAAGTCATCGAGGTTATATGACTTGACCGTTCCGTCGCTCATATTGAAATTGATTGCATTGAAACCCTTTTCGTCGCCCGAGTAGGAGATGTTGCTGAGGTTCTCGACCCTGATGTTGGCTACTGTCGAACCATTGCGTGTCAGGGCGATTTTTTCGCTCGAAGCGTAAGCCAGAAGGCTTGCTGCGGCCAGGCCGCAAAGAATAATCTGTTTCTTCATGGCCTTATTTCAGTGAAATTTTGTATGAAACATTATTGACCGTAACAATATAAACCCCGGCGGGGAGTTTGTCGAGTTCGAAAACATAGTCGCCCTCGGCCGTCGCGCTCTCCCGGCATTGGCCGCTGAGGCTATATACCTTGATGACAGAGCCGGAAGGCAGACCCTTGAAGTGCATTGTGCGCCCCTGGATGTCGACGCCCGATTCAGCGGCTACTTCGCTAAGACCGGTGCTACCTGAGTGGCTGAACGTTACGATTTTATCCTTGGGGATTTCGAAGTCGGCGTCGGTGCCTGCAACCAACAGGTGTGTTTCGTTGAAACTGAACGTCAGTTTCTCGCTTAACGCAATGTCAACCTTCGTCCCGTCGTTAAGGTCAAGGCTAACCTTATCGTATGAAGCCGACCACGCAACAATAGCCGCAAAAGCACAGACTACAGTAAGTAAAATCTTTTTCATTTAGTGATCAAAAATTGGGTTTTGTGGTAATACTATTTCACAAAGTTACGGACATTTTTTACCCCCTCCAATTTTTTAACACTCTTTAACATTTCATTCACCCCCGCCAAGGGAAAGGCGGCGTCTCGCCGCCGTCCTCACCCCTCTTTTAATCGGCGAGTTCATAGGGAGTTGACTATCCCTATGGCTAAGATTTTGTCTGTTTTTGTTTCGGTTATTACAAATATAAAAGGCTCTGTCAGGGCAACGCGCGGCATCGGCATAAATACGAAGTCGTCACGTCGGTTCGCCCCGCTATGCCGCAAATAATTCTCCTGAACCGTCGGCGGCTCCGTATCATAAAGCGTTTGCCTTTGGCAGTCAATAGGGATGGACAATTGAGGGACAATTAAATATACATCATCCGTTTGCATATTATTTTCCAACACTTCGAGATTATCAGGCGTAACTACGGATTCAATCCGTTCATAAACCTCCGCGGATGGGGTGATAACCGACAACCTTAAAAGATTGGATTTCCCGAAATAGAAAGAGATTAGCCCGACATCAGATATTTTCGACTTCATGACCCGTGCCTTCCCGATTTCATATCGCGTTTCAGAAAGAGTCCCGTCATGGTTCCTGAATCTGTAGGGACGGAATTTATCTTCGTATGAGCGAAACCAATGGTCAATTTTACCGTAGGATTCTGAGAAGTAAAGCGGATGATCCCAAATGTTTTGGAGGCGAACAATCGAATCCGGAGGCTCGTGGCCGATTACGCGATTCATAATATATTCGCGAGGAATGGTGCGGAGAATATAATTCTCTCCCTCAGGAAGGGATAAGAGTGTATCGCGAAAAGAGTTTATGACGCTGTCCCTCAGGTCGCTATGTTCCATAACGATCTCCCTGAAGCGAATCTCGGCCGAAACGACCGAAACCCCCGTCAATAACACTACGATAAGCAGCAATCGCTTCAACATTTTCAATCTAAGACTATTCTATTTGTCTATTGTGCAAAGGTATAGCAAATTTCCGAATCAATTAGCATATATGCTGATTTTTTTAATTTAAACTTATGTTTTTTATCCGTTATGAAGATCATAAGTGCCGGAGGCACGAAATAATTGGTAACCCCGCACTTTAGTGCGCCCTCGCGTGGCACTCCCGGTTTAACGGTGGCGTCGAGAAAACGGTCCTTCGGCCCGTGGAGAGCCGGGAAGCTCTCCTCCCCGTTTTTTCGCGAAAGGTAGGGCGGCGGCGTCTCGCCGGGATTTGCACGCGCCCTCGCGTGCATGGCGCGCCAGCGCCAATGAAAGCCGCTTGTGCGTCTGCCACGCGAGGGCGCGTGGCATTCCCGGTTTTACGGCGGCTCTCCTCCCCGTTTTTTGGCGGCCCGTGTTGGTTTGGGTAAAGAAAAAGCGGGGTCGCCTGCCGGCGGCCCCGCGTTTGGTTGATTGTCAGGGAAATTAGTCTTCGCGGATCGGGTGATACTGAACGAAGGCTTCCATGGCTTCGTAGGAGGCGAGGCCTAACTGCTCGTAGAGTTGAGCCGTTGCGCGGTTGCGCTCCTCGGCGCGCTGCCAGAAGAGACGGTCGTCGTCGCCCAGGAAGGGAGCGTTCTCCATCTGGCTCTGGTGCTTGAGGATTGAGTTGCGCTTGAAGCGGAGTTCTTCGGGCGAGATAGGCACGGCCATTTCGATATGGTCAATTTCCCATTCAGCCCAGGCACCGCGATACATCCAGATGCGGCAGTCCTTCATCCACTCGTCGTCCTTACATTCGTCGATAACGGCCAGGACGGCGTCAGTGCAGACGCGGTGGGTGCCGTGGGGGTCAGCGAGGTCGCCGGCCACGAAGATTTCGTGGGGCTTCACGCTGAGTATCAGGTCGCGTACAATCGCGATGTCTTTTTCGGTCAGGTCGCCCTTCTTGATTGCGCCCGTTTCGTAGAAGGGGAGGCGCAGGAAGTGAACGTTTTCGGGCTTCACGCCGATATATTTGCAGGCGGTGCGGGCCTCGGCCTGGCGAATCATAGTCTTGATGGTGCGGATATCGTCGCTATCCTTGTCGCCGGCGTTCTTGTTGGCCACGAACTCGTTGATTTCCTTGCTCTTCTGCTTGAAGTTCTCGTTGTCGAAGCCGAAGATGGGGGCGATATAATCGTTGAGCATAATGTAGCGCATCATATCTTCGTCGCCAACGGCAATGTTGCCCGAGGTTTCGTAGGCAACGTGAACGTCGTGGCCCTGGTCAACGAGGCGCTTGAAGGTGCCGCCCATGGAGATTACGTCGTCGTCGGGGTGGGGCGAGAAGATGATTACGCGCTTGGGATAGGGGTTGGCGCGTTCGGGGCGATAGGTATCGTCGGCGCCGGGCTTGCCGCCGGGCCAGCCGGTAATAGTGTGCTGCAGTTCGTTGAACACCTTGATGTTCACGTTGTAGCCGCTGCCGTAGATGGCGAGGAGTTCGCCCAGGCCGTGGTCATTATAGTCCTGGTTGGTCAGTTTCAGGATAGGCTTGCCGGTCTGCATGCAGAGCCAAACGATTGCGCGGCGAATCAGTTTGTCGTTCCATTCGCAGTTGGTCACGAGCCAGGGGCGCGAGATGCGCGTAAGGTTCTCGGCGGCGTTGATGTCGAGCACGAGGGTCGTGCGCGAGTGGCCCTGAAGGAGCGAGGCGGGCACGTTGGGCGTAGCGGGACCTTCAACGGCCTTTTCGATGATTTCGGCGCGGTCTTCGCCCCATACCATCGAGATGATGCGGCGCGAGGAGAGGATGTTGGTCATGCCGAGGGTTACGCCGGTGGTCGGAGCCTTCTCGATGCCGTAAGATGAAGCGGCGTTCTGGCGCTGCTCGTTGCTCAGAAGCACCAGGCGGCAGACGCTCGATGCGGTCGAGCCCGGCTCGTTCAGGCCGAGGGCTCCGTGAGGGCCGACCTGACAGAGCACGAGGTCGAGGCCTCCGGCATTTTCAATTTTCGTTTCATATTCGCGACACATTTCGCCCACTTTCTCCTTGCTGACCGTGGTATCAAACGTGAAGAAGTTGTCGGCGGGGATATCGGTCTGCGAGATAAACGATTCGCGGATATTGTCGGCGGTCGAGGGGCCTTGGGCCTTTCCGTCGCCGTAGAAGTCACAGAGGTTGAAAACGAGAGTGTTTTTGAACGAAACCTTTCCGGCCTTGTGGGCTTCGACGAGGGCGGAAACTACGGGGCGTACGCTGTTGCCGGCTCCGACGGCCATCACGAACTTGCCGCGCTTGGCCTCGGCGCGCTGAAGCGCGTGGATTACGTGTTCGGCAATGCCTTCTGCGCCTTCCTGAGCGGTTTCGTAAATCTTGGTGTCGATTTTCTCTTCGCGGGTGAGGGCGGCGAGTTCGATTTCGTCGCTCGGGTCATAATAGCGCGGAGGAATCGAGTCAAGTTTAATCTTTGAACTAAGATTGGTTTTCATGGGAAACTTGAATGATGAATTTTTGAGTTTTCTGATGGTATTCCCGTAGGGAGTCGAACCCTAATCGTCGGAACCGGAATCCGATATTCTATCCATTGAACTACGGGAACGGACAATTTGATTTTTTCATCTGCAAAGTTACGCAAAAAAAATCAAAAACGAAAAAGTTTTTTTATTTTTCGTAATGGCTCAGGGTCTGGCGCAGACGGTCGGCAAGCATTGTCTTGAGTTCGGGCGGCGCAAGGACCTCGACCGAGGGCCCGAGGGTCATCAGTTCCTTGAGGAAATCTTCGGTCAGAAGCAGCCGGTAGGAGAAGTCGGAAAATCGGTCGTGGACCATCTCCTGCTGCGACCAGTGGAGCGGAAGCGCGCGCAGATATTTGGCCTGGCGCGGATCCGTGCGCAAAACTACGTCGCGCGGCTCGCCGGCGTCGACAACAATGCCGAAACTGTGGCGGAAATATTCGGCCGGATCGAAGTCGGCCGGCATCTCGAAGCGGCGCCCCGTCAGTTCGATGGCCGACATACGGTCAAGGGCGTAGGTTTTCAGCCTCCCTTCGCTGACGTTATGGCCGGCTACGTACCATCGTTGCCTGAAAAGTTTAATCAGATAGGGCTCGATTTCTACGCCTACCGAAGGCCTGGAGCGCGTGAACGGATGATAGGTGAAGCGAATCGCTATATCGTGGTTGAGGGCGTCGAGAATCGGCGCCAGATTATGGCGCGCCGACGGGACGTCTTCAACAAAGACGCGATGGCTGACGGCGCGCGCGTCGCTCAGTACTCCGCTCATGGCGGCTGAGTTCAGCAGCCAGTCGGTCAGCGAGTTGTCGTCGTTGTCGCGCCCCGACGAGTCGATATAATATTCATTGGTGCGCTTATCGTAGGCAATCTCGATGCCGAAGAGTTCGATGATGCTCTGTCGGTAGTTATAGAACGTGCGCCGGGGCATCGGCTCGCCATTGCCGAAGGGGCTTGCGGCCCATCGCTTATTGAACTCTTCGCGGCTGATGCGTCCGTAGCGGCGCATTGTGTCGACTACCCAGGTATAGCGCGCGAGCAGGTTTCCTCCGTTCATCTTTCGGCGTCCTCCTTCTTAATCCTGGCGTATGACGTTGGCCCCGAGGGCGTTAAGACGCTCCTCGATGTCCTCATATCCGCGGTCGATCTGCTGGATATTGTCGATAACGCTGGTGCCCGTGGCGCTCAGGGCGGCAATCAGCAGGGCTATGCCCGCGCGGATGTCAGGGCTGCTCATATTGTTGGCCCTCAGTTGGAAGTTATGGTCGTGGCCAATGACTACGGCCCGGTGGGGGTCGCAAAGAATAATCTGCGCGCCCATATCAATCAGGTTGTCGACGAAGAAGAGGCGGCTCTCAAACATCTTCTGGTGGATAAGCACCGAACCCTTGCATTGGGTGGCCACGACGAGCATAACGCTCAGCAGGTCAGGGGTCAACCCGGGCCAGGGGGCGTCGGCAATCGTCATAATCGAGCCGTCGAGAGCCGTTTCGATTTCATATGATTCCTGAGCGGGAACATAGATGTCGTCGCCCCGCTGCTCAAGTTTGATGCCGAGGCGGCGGAAACTTTCGGGGATAATGCCGAGGTTGTTGTAACTTACGTTCTTAATGGTAATCGCGCTGCGGGTCATGGCGGCCATGCCGATAAAGGAGCCGACCTCAATCATGTCGGGCAGAACCGTATGCACCGCGCCCTTGAGCGGCCCGCGGCCTCCCGCGCCGTGAATGGTCAGCAGGTTGGAGCCGAGCCCTTCAATCTTGACTCCCATAGCCCGGAGCAGGCGGCAGAGTTGCTGGACATAAGGCTCGCACGCCGCATTATATATGCGCGAAGGCCCGGAGGCGAGAGCCGCCGCCATCACTATGTTACCCGTGCCCGTAACGGATGCTTCGTCCAGGAGCATATCGCAACCCTTGAGGCCGTCGGCGGGAGCGGTCAGCAGGAAGGCGTCGCCGCGGTCGCTGACCTCAAGTTTCGCCCCGAGGTTAATCAGGCCCTGAATGTGCGTGTCGACCTTGCGGCGCCCGATTTTGTCGCCCCCCGGCTTCGGGAAGAAGGCGCGCCCGAGGCGCCCCAACAGCGGGCCCACGAGGAGCACTGAGCCGCGAAGGCCCGCACAGCGTCGAACGTAGTCTTCCGAGTCGACATAGTCGGCGTCGAGATTGGCCGCGCAGAATGTGTACTTGCCGTGGCCGCGACGGGTGACCGCCACTCCCATGCGGGCGAGCAGGTCAATCAGGTTCAGCACGTCCAGAATCTCCGGAACGTTGTCAATTTCAACCTCTTCGGAGGTCAGCAGGGTGGCGCAGATTACCTGCAGGGCTTCATTCTTGGCCCCCATCGGGGTGATTGTGCCGCTCAGTTGTCGGCCTCCTTCAATTATCAGTTTGCTCATGTGCGGGTCAGTTAGATATGCTCAACCTCCGGGGTAAGGCTGATGCCGAAACGCTCGCGGACGGTCTGGATTATTTCTTCTTCAAGTTGAACTACGTCGGCCGCCGTTGCCTTCCATTCCGGGTTGCAGATAACCAGGGGCTGACCGGGCCAGACCATGGCGCCTCCAACCCTTCTCCCCTTGAATCCGCAGCGGTCAATAAGCCACGCGGCGGGAATCTTCATCAGCCCCGACGGCAGCGGATAGCGGGGCATCTCGTCGGTCAGCAGATCCGGGTCGACCTCCGGATTGCGGAAAAAGGAGCCGGCGCTCCCTACTTCCTCCGGCCGCGGCAGTTTCGAGTCGCGAACGCGAATTACGGCCCTGCGCACTGCCTCCGGCGTCGGCTCCTCCCCGCCCAGTTCGGCGCGAAGGTTGCCATAGTCGAGGCGCGGCGGCGTCGAGGGGTCGAGCGGCTCCATAATTGCCTCTATAATTATATATCGGTCCGGTTCGCGTTTGAGCCGCGAAGTCCGGTAGCCATAGTCCATCCATTGGCGGTCGACGGTCAGTTCCTCGCCCGTCTGCAGGTCGAAAAGGCGCGCGCTCCGCAAAAATTCGCCCGTCTCGGCCCCGTAGGCCCCGGCGTTCTGAACGAGGGCGCCCCCAAGGGTCCCGGGGATGCCGCTAAGGTTCTCCGGGCCGCGAAGACCCGCGCGAGCCGTCAGCCGACAAAACTCGTCGAGCGCAATCGACGCCGGAAGCGGCTGTCCCGGCGCAAAGGCCTCGGGCTGAGGGCGTTGCTGAATCAGCAGCGTCCCCTTAAAGTCTGACGTGAACAGCAGGTTACTCCCCCCGCCAATGGCCTTCAGCGGGCGCGGAAGCGACGAGTCGGCAACGGCCCGGCGCAGGTCGTCAACATCGCTCCAGGTCAGCACGGCGGCTGCCCGGGCGGGGATTCCGAATGTGGTCAGATGGCCCACGGCCACGTCAAATTCAACTTTCATTCTGCAAAGTTACGCAAAAAATCAAAAAAATGCGTAACTTTGCGCTTAATTATTGTTTGTTTAGTGTTGAGTGTTTAATGTTTATCGTTTAGTGTTGAGTGTTTAATGTTTAGTGAAATAACTCAACCCTCAACCCTAAACCTTAAACCCTAAACATTAAACAATAAACCCTCAACCCTCAACCCTAAACTATAAACATTAAACACTCAACACTAAACACTAAACCATCAATAAATGGATTTCATTGAAGAACTTACCTGGCGCGGAATGATCCACTCCGTGATGCCCGGAACCGAAGAAGAACTCAAAAAAGGTATGGCCACGGCCTACCTCGGGATAGACCCCACCGCCGACTCGCTTCATATCGGCCACCTCGTCGGAGTCATGATGCTCAAGCATTTCCAGCGCTCCGGCCATAAGCCGCTGGCCCTTATTGGCGGCGCAACCGGCATGATTGGCGACCCCTCGATGAAGAGCCAGGAGCGCAAACTCATCGACGAAGTGACCCTTCGCCATAATCAGGAGGCAATTAAGAAGCAACTCGCTAAGTTCCTCGACTTCGACTCCGACGCACCCAACGCTGCCGAACTCGTCAACAACTACGACTGGATGAAGGACTACGGCTTCCTTAACTTCATCCGCGACATCGGCAAGCATATCACCGTTAACTATATGATGGCCAAGGACTCCGTCAAGAAGCGCCTCTCGGGCGAGAGCCAGCAGGGCATGAGTTTCACCGAGTTCTCCTACCAGTTGCTACAGGGCTACGACTACCTCTATCTCTACCGCAACAAAAACTGCCGTCTCCAACTCGGCGGCTCCGACCAGTGGGGTAATATCACTACCGGCACTGAACTGATTCGTCGAACCGAGGGCGGCGAAGCCTTCGCCCTGACCTGCCCGCTCATCACCAAGGCCGACGGCGGCAAGTTCGGCAAGACCGAGAGCGGCAACGTTTGGCTCGACCCCAAGCGCACCTCGCCCTATAAGTTCTATCAGTTCTGGCTCAACGTCAGCGACGCCGACGCCGAAAAGTATATCAAGATTTTCACTACTCTCAGTCGCGAAGAAGTCGAAGAACTCGTGGCTCAGCAGGCCGCCGACCCCGGTCAGCGACCCCTCCAGAAGCGCCTGGCCCGCGAAATCACTACTATGGTCCACTCGGCCGAAGATTGCAACGCCGCTATCGAAGCCTCACAGATTCTCTTCAACCCGAAGGCTGCCCAGCAACTTCGCGAACTTCCCGAAGACCTCTTCCTGGAGGTTATGGACGGTGTGCCCCAGTTTGAAATCAGCCGCGAGGTCGTCGAAAACGGTACCCGCCTGGCCGATCTGCTGACCGCCCCCATTGCCGCCGTATTCCCCTCCAAGGGCGAATATCGCAAGATGGTTCAAGGCGGCGGACTCAGCATCAACAAGGAGAAAGTGACCGATGTTGAAACCGTCGCCTCCCCCTCGATGCTCCTCAACGACAAATACATCCTCGTTCAGCGCGGCAAAAAGAACATGTTCCTCCTAAAAGCCAACTAACTCTTATCGACCCGCTAAAAAAACCGGAATCCTTTCGATTCCGGTTTTTTTCTTGATAAATCATGATAAATCATGTTTAATCTTGATAAATTTAGTTTCCGGGGCGGGGGGTGAGGGCGATGGTGGCGGCGAGGGTGAGGGCCGAGGCGGCAAACTGGCCCCAGAGCAGAAGGCTGAGGCCGTCGGGGCGGCTGAGCAGCGGGAGGGTCAGCAAGAGGGCGATGAGGGCGGCTCCGTCGCGGATAAGTTCGGTGGTCACGAGCAGTTTGGGTCTGCCTATGGCGAGGATGAAGTTTGAGTAGAGCCCGCAGAGAACCACGAAGATGCCCCTCCCCATCAGTATCTGAAACAGCGGGATGGCGGCGTCCCATTTGGTATCAAACAGCAGGTGGAAAATCGGCGCGGCAAGCAGTATCGCAGCCACGAAACTCGGAAAGAGTATGGCGCAGACCGAGCGCACGATTTTGCGCTTCATCCGGGCAAACCGTTCCGCGTCGTCCTGAACCTCGCTCAGCACCGGCAGAAACGACGAGGTAATTACCTGCCCGAGGGTCGCCGAGGCCATTTTGCTCCATTTGTCGGCCTGGGTATAGACGCCGAGGGGGACCATACCGAGGCGGTTGCCGATAAAGAAGGCGTAAATGTTTTGAAAAACCGTGTTGAGAAATGATTGGACCATAACCCCCGAGCCGACGGCAAAAAAGGAGCGCAAAATCGAAAGCGAGAAGGTCAGCATCGGCCGCCAACGTATGATTATCCAGAGCAGAATGGTGCGGGCTGCAGCCATCGAAACCTGCTGCCAGACAAGGGCCCAGGCGTCGGGCCGCGTGATTGCCAGCCAGATGCCCACGGCGGCTCCGACGACCTGACCCAGGAGGTTGGCCACGGCCACGGGGCGCACGTTCATCTGCTTGATCATGCGGTTCTGTTGCACTATTCCGCCGGCATTGAAAATGAAGGTCAGGAACATAACCCGCGCCAGCGGTATCAGGCGCATATCGCCCCGGTTCCATTCGGCAATCAGCGGGGCGCAGAACCAAAGAATAATGAAGAGCCCTACGGCCATCAGCATATTGAACCAGAAGACGGTCGAATAGTCGCGCTCCGTCGGCGCCTTGCGCTGAATCAGGGCTGAGGCGAACCCGCTGTCAACAAACATCGACGCGAAGGCCTGAAAGACGAGCACTGCGCCCACCAGACCGAAGTCTTCCTTAGAGATGAGCCGCGCAAGGATAATTCCCGTGACGGCATAGAGAACCTGGGCGGAGACTTTGTCCACCAGGTTCCACTTTATCGCGCCAATGGTTTTCTGCTTGAGCGACTTCACTCAATCATCTGAATTTTGACTCCTACGGTTTTCTGCTTGATGTCGGGGGTACCTTTAATGTAGACGGTGCCGGAGCCGGCCCCCTTGATTGTCAGGTTCTTGACGGCCCAGACGCCTACGGTGCCCGTGCCCGTGCACCATACGTAGCCTTCGGTTGCGCGCAGCGCGTCGGCCTGGATTACTCCCGTGCCGGTCAGTTTGAGTGACGCCTTGTTGCAGTCGCCGCTGAGGGCAATCACGCCGTGGCCGCTCAGAATCGAGCCCTCAACCTCGCCCGCCTTGATGGAGCGAACGCTGATGCGTCCGTTGCCAATTACCCGGGCGGCAAACAGCGCCCCGGCTGCCGGCGAGTTGACGAAGACCGTCGAGTCCCCTTCGTTGTCAACCTTGGTCAGATAGGAGGAGTAGACGCGCACCGACGGCAGGTTAGCCGGCGTGGAGATTCGGTCGTCGGGCAGCCGAAGGTGGAGCGTCAGTTTGTTTTTCGTTCCGGAGGCCTCGACCCAACTGAGTTGCTCCTCAGCCTCGCCGCTGATAAGAATCATACCGGCGGAGTCGGGCGAGCATACGTACTCAACGTTCAAGGGGCCGCGCACGCGCAGTTCGCGGAAGTCATGGGTCTGCAGGGCCAGAGGGCCGGCGGCATTGGCCGTGACAGGGAGCAGCAGGAGTAAGGCAAAAAGGAGTATAATCATTTGATAAAACGGATGTTGCGGTCGCAGTTGCGGGCAATTTTGACGTCGCCGATGTTTTGCGAACCGTTGATGACGATTTTGCCCGTGCCGCAGTTGCTCAGGCTCATGTATTTCGACGAGGAGCGCACGCCCGTGACGTCGCCCGTCCCTGAATTGGAGATTTCAGACTCCGACGATTTGATTTTTGCGTCAACATCGCCCGTGCCTGAATTGCGGATGGTGAGGATCACGGTCTTGCCGCCGTCAATGTCTACGTCGCCCGTCCCGGAGTTCTTGATTGCGAGGCTCTTGACGTTGATTTTCTTGATGTCTACGTCGCCGGTCCCCGAGTTGTTGATTCGGAAGTCAACGGGGGCGTTGATTTCGTTGGCCTCGAAGTCGCCCGTGCCCTTGCTGGTGATTGTGGTGATGTAGGAACTATAGTAAACCTTTACTTTCGAAACCTTGTAGTTGCTTTTGCGGGCGGTCGCAACCGTCAGCGTCCCGTTGGAGAAGGTGAAGCGCAGCGGGGCCTCCACTTCCGACGAAGTGTAGACGACGTTGCCGGCCTTCTCGGGCGAGAAAATCAGTTCGATGTCGGCTTCGGAGGTGTTTACAATCTCCGTAATTGCCTTATTATATTTTAAGGTGTACTTTTTTGCCGCGAGGCTCAGCGGGAGCAGGCAGAGCAGGATAAGGAGAAATTTTTTCATGTTTAAGTAGTTTTAAGCGTAAAATTCTTGTTCGATTTCGTCAATAAGGCGGATAAGGGTTTCCGGGTCTGGGGTCTGAAGCAACTCTATGCGGCGCTGGCGAAAGTTAGGAATACCCTTGAAGAGGGGGGTGACGGCCAGGTGGCGACGAATGTGGAGGATGCCGCGCAGCGGGTCGATGCGCTCAACGCTTTCGCGAATCTGGCGCCGCAGGAGGTCAAACTGCCGGCTGACGGCTACGGGGCCGCGCCCGGTCAGTTCGCTGAAAATCCAAGGGGCGCCTATCGATGCGCGTCCAACCATCACTCCGTCAACGCCATAGCGGCTGAAAGCCTCCTCAACCTGCGCCCGGGTCTTGATGTCGCCGTTGCCTATCAGCGGAATCCTCAGACGCGGATTCTCCTTGACGCGGGCAATCATCTCCCAGTCGGCCTCGCCGTTATACATTTGCGAGCGCGTGCGCCCGTGGACCGTCAGGGCTTGGATGCCGCAGTCCTGGAGCCGTTCGGCAAGGTCCACGATTATGCGGCTGTCATGGTCCCAGCCCAGGCGCGTCTTGACCGTCACGGGAATATTGACGGCCTTGACCACTGCGGAAGTGATTTCGAGCATCTTCGGGACGTCGCGCAGAAGGCCTGCGCCCGCGCCCTTGCCGGCCACTTTCTTCACGGGGCAGCCGAAGTTGATGTCGAGAATATCCGGCCGGGCCTCTTCGACTATTTTTGCTGCCTCGACCATCACGTCGGCCTCGCGCCCGTAGATTTGGATGGCTACGGGTCGTTCCGCCGGGTTAATTTCGAGTTTGCGCGTCGTCGCGGCGATATTGCGGATGAGGGCGTCGGCGCTGACAAACTCCGTGTAGACCATATCGGCGCCCGACTCCTTGGCAATAAGGCGGAAGGAGGCGTCAGTGACGTCCTCCATCGGGGCGAGCATTACCGGCTGCGCGCCAAGGTCGAGGCTTCCGATTTTCATAGCGTAATGCTTTCTGCGTCAATATGTTTGCTGAGAAAGAGCGAACCCATTTCGGAGAATTTCGAGGCCGATTCGGTCGTCAGGTATCGGCAGGAGCCCCCGCGGCTGACTTTGGCGTTCATCTCCGGGTGGCGCTCCAGATAGTCGCGCAGCGAGCGGGCAACTATGTCGCCTTGAGTGATGACCTTGACGTCGGCAGGAACGGCCTTGCGGATTTTGCGGATGAGCAGCGGATAGTGCGTGCACCCGAGCAGCGCCGTGTCGATTGCCGGGTCGGCGTGGAGCAGCGAGTAGACATATTTCTGCACGAAATAGTCGGCACCGGGGCTGTCGGCCTCGCGGTTTTCGACCAGCGGCACCCACATAGGACATTCCTGGCCGGTCACGCGGAAGTCGGGATAGAGTTTCGCTACCTCCATTTCGTAACTGCCTGAGCGTATGGTCCCCGGAGTGCCGAACACTCCGATATGGCCCGAGCGGGTGAGCGACCCGAGGGCCTCCACCGTCGGGCGGATGATGCCGAGGACGCGCCGCTCCGGGTCTATTTTAGGCAGGTCGTTCTGCTGAATAGTGCGCAGCGCCTTGGCCGACGCCGTGTTGCATCCGAGGATAACCAGATGACAACCTTCGTCAAACAGCCGCTTAACCGCCTGAAGCGTAAACTGATAGACCACCTCGAAGGAGCGCGTGCCGTAGGGAGCGCGCGCGTTGTCTCCAAGATAGAGATAGTCAGGCTCCGGCATCAGTCGCCGGATGCCTTCGAGGATGGTCAGACCTCCATAGCCGGAGTCGAAAATCCCGATGGGGCCGGGTTTTACGGGGAGGCTCACTGTTTGTTTTTCAGCAGGTCGCGGATTTCGGTCAGGAGCACTTCTTCCTGGCTGGGAGCGGCGGGTTCGGCGGGAGCCTCTTCAGCCTTTTTCTTGAACTTCATCATGAAGCGGATTGCAATAAAGATGCTGAGGGCGATGATGAAGAAGTCAACGATGTTCTGGATGAACATACCGTAGTTGAGCGTAACGGCTTCCTTGATTACTTCGCCGGTGGCCGGGTCGAGTTCGGCGCCGCTCAGTTCGCTCTTGAGTTCGTTGAAGTTAACGCCGCCGGTCGTGAGGCTGACAACGGGCATGATGATGTCGTTAACCAGGGAGGTAACGATTTTGCCGAAGGCGCCGCCGATGATTACGCCGACTGCCATGTCTACGATGTTGCCTTTCATGGCAAACTCTTTGAAGTCAGAAATGAAACTCATAGTGTTTAGTGTTTAGTGTTTATGGTTTAGTGTTGAGTGTTGAGGGTTGATTGTTTAGTGTTTATGGTTTATTGTTGAGTGTTTAGTGAACTTTCAATTTTGTATTTTGTATTTTGTATTTTGTATTTAATTTTGT
>CAYUGU010000023.1:0-29225 GCA_964444345.1 uncultured Bacteroides sp. | reverse complement strand
TATGGCTTTTTACAAACTTTGTCACTAATTTTGCACTTGCTTGTTGAAAGTACGCATATTTTTTGGGGGGATTTTTTATGAAAAAATTTGGTGGGGAGAAAAATTTTTTGTATCTTTGTAGGCCGAACTACACTAAACGTTTGGCGATACATACTTATAAATGCTTGAATATCAACTAATTACCCCCCCCATTTAGGGCTGTGGAGCCGAAGGAATTTGGCTTCCGAGGCGTCGTATGGTAATTTAAGCAAGCATTTTTTCGACCTTACTATTATATATAAGGCGTAGTTGACCCCCCCCACTGAGGGTGGCCAACTGCGCCTTTTTTCGTATACCAGACTAAGAAAAACAATTTTACAACCAATAATTAAACCAATTAAAAACATGAAAAAAGCACTTTTACTCGCAACCGCGGCGCTGCTCTCAGCCTCCGCCGCCTTCGCGGAAACTCGCTATTTTCAGGCGGGTGATCCGATTACTGACATCAGTCAGATGAAGGACGATGACCATAATGGTCTCTATTTCTTACAGGCTTATCAAAATCTTCGCAAGAAATCCGGGTTTTATCATCCTAATTCAGCCAGCAACCGTTTCGTCTACACAACAAATGATGTGACGACTATAAGCGAATTGGGTGAGACAAATAAGGGTATGGTCTTTCAGATCGCGTTTGTTGAAGATGAAACCGATGCCTTTACCGTTAAGAATTATTCAACAAATCAGTTCTTATCCACACAGGGTCAGAATGGTGTAGGTAAGCACAATGCTGTTCCTTGCAATGCCGGCGCGAATAATATTGCCCATTTTACGCTTATTCCGATTCCCGCCGGATCTGCAATTCTCAATGAAAATGATCCTCTTAAGGATTATCGTTGGGTTGTAGAAAGCACCAACGCATATTTTGACGGTAATCAAGCAAACGGTCGCTTCCACTGGTTTAGCAATGACCTGGAAAATGGTGGTGCGCTTACCTATCATCAGGATCTCTATGTCAACGGAAATGCGCAGGTTGCATTTATTCCTGTGAAGGAAGTTGAATCCCGCACTGCAACCGTGACTCTTCCGGCTCTTACGGGCACCGGAACGATCACACGCAATGTTGAAGTATTTGACGACTATAGCGCAGAACCCTACATTCAATTGCTGATTGAAGAACTTGGCGGTATTACCGACCTCAAAATCACGAGCGACACTGCCGATGACGACCTTACCGTTTCTGAGAATAACGTTGCTTTTACCGTTACCGGTAACTGGATTGAGGACTTCGAGGCAAATCAGGTTTATCGTCTCTGCGTGAATCCCGCCGATAGCCCTTCTGCTCTCCGCTATATGCTCTATACCGGCGAACTCCGAACTCGTGTTGACGGTGTTGAAACCCTTAGCCGTTTGATTCCCGAACGTCTTTGGTTCTTCAAGAAAACTGACGACGGCGAGAATACCTATACGATACATAACCTCTATGATATTGACCTTGGCGTTCACTTTGATGCTAATACAAACAATGCTCTCGCTTCTTATGGTAATAACCCGACTGTATTTGAATATGTAGCAACCGAGCATGCCAACCAGTTCTATCTCAAGGTTAACGGTACGGAAAACGCCTACGTTTGTGAGAACAATGAGATGTTTACCATCAAGAACATCGCTACTCCCGACGCCTCATGTCTCATTCAGTTCTATCCTCTCGAAGGGCGCGATATGGAGGCTCTTAATCTTAGCGCTGACACTCCTCATACTTACGAAAGCGTTAAGGATGCAGTCGCAGATTACAATGCTCAAAACATTGCTGCTGCCGTACGTCGTATTGAATACTGGGGCGGTGAAAATCTTGTAGGTTGGCAACCCGGTCGTTTCAACAATGCTGCAGGCGACTTCCACATTAAACTTCAGGAGGCTAAGGATCTCCTCGCTCAAGGCGACGACGCAGACCCCGCAGCAGTAGAACAGGCAGTTAAAGACATTAACTTTGAGAACCTGACCGTGTTTAACGCTATCAAGCCCGGAATGTTCTACCGCTTTAAGAATAAGACAAGCGGGAAATATATCTCGTCGATTACCAACGGTCCTCACAGCGTGGGTAACCCTGCTATCTCACGTACCTTCATGGAACTCGTTACTTCTGATAACGCCAACCGCTCGAACACCGTATTCTATATCGACGGCCCCGAAGAAGGCCCCTGGACTATCGTAAGTTTCGATAGCGGTCTTGTTCTTCCGACCTTCAATAGCACTTCTGAAACATGGTGTCCTGTTGTTAAAGGTACTGAAAATGCAAGCGCTCAGTACAACATTGTTCATCAGCACCTTGGGGGTTGTGTAATCCACGCATCAGACCAGAACGGCCACCGTCACCTCTATGGCGGTGAAAAGTCCTCGCCCACGGGTGTTGTTCTCGCAAGTGGAAATGCTACGGATGACGATCACCAGTGGTATATAGAACTCGTAGAATCACTTCCTATTCCTCTCTATAACACCGAAGATGCTACCGAAGCATGGGCATCTGTTCACTCTCCCGTTGCTCTTCAGATTGAGAATGGTGAAGCAATTGTACATACCGGTAAGTTTACCGGCAGCGCAGTTTGGCGTAATGCTTACCTTGCAGGCGATGTTGTTCCGGCTAATACTTCTGTACTTCTTGACTATAAGGGTGGCGCAGAGGATTCTAACCGTCGCGAAGGTATCTCTTACATCTATGTTAAACCTCTTTATGGTCAGGAACCTCAGGAAGCAATGTTGTTTGACGTTGAGGAACCCGAAACTCCTGTTGCAGAACATAAGGACCTGAATGGCGGTATCTATGCGATTGCTTCCGATGAGAATACTCACTACTATACTCTTCACGAAACGAACCACAATAACTTCCGCCAGTATTCAGACACTGACTACATCCCCGGTTTCAAGGCTCATATTGCAATCCCCGCTTCGGCCGACAATCAGGAAAGTTTTGCAATTATCGACGATCCTTCTACCGAAATCAATGAGGTTTCAACTGAGGCTACTGCGGTTAAGGCTATTTATGACCTGCAGGGCCGCAAGTTGGCTGCTCCCTCGAAGGGCATCAACATCGTCAATGGCGTGAAGGTGCTCGTGAAGTAACCTTGCTAAGATAAAAGGAGAAGTAATTCTCCGGTATTAACTAAATTTATTAATGGTAATGAGGCCGCTGACTCGTGAGAGCCGGCGGCCCGTTTTTTTTAAATGAAAAATTAGGGAGGCTCTCCTTCCAAGGGAAAGGCGATTGTAGGGCGGGGGCGATTTCCGAGCGCCCCCCATGGTGCATCGACGGAGCGTTGCACCTCCCGGTTTTTTTTGGTCGTCACCGTGGTCCGTTTGTGGACAAACGGACCTCCCCAAGATATGGAGGTGCCGTTCGCCGAACGGCACCATTTGCGGGTCTATGGGGGCGCTTGGAAATCGCCCCCTCCCTGCTTTTTTGAAGTTACGAATCTGTCGATTCGTGGAGAGCCGGGAGGCTCTCCTTCCCTTCCTCCCTTGGGGATTTTTCATTTTTCATTTTTCATTTTTCATTTAAAATGCGTAACTTTGCGCGTATGTTTGAGGTTAAGCGACTCGACCGGTTTATGCTTAAGACGTTCTTGCCGCTGTTTGCCATGACTTTTCTGATATGTACGTTTATCGTGCTGATGCAGTTTTTGTGGATGCACCTGACGGACCTTGTCGGCAAAGGCTTGGGAATCGGCGTGTTGACGGAACTGTTTTTCTATGCGGCATTGTCAATGGTGCCGCTCGCGTTGCCGTTGGCCGTCTTGTTGGCGTCGCTGATGACCTTCGGCAATCTGGGCGAGAGCCTGGAGTTGACGGCGATGAAGAGTGGCGGCATCTCGCTTTTTCGAGTGATGCGTCCGCTGATAATCCTGATGGGTTTTGTGAGCGTCGGCGCCTTTTTCTTCCAAAACAACGTGTTGCCCGTGGCGCAGTCGCGAATGTGGACTCTGCTCAAGTCGATGAGGCAGAAGAGTCCCGAACTGGACATTGCCGAAGGGGAGTTTAACGACCAGTTGCCGAACATCAATATCTACGTGGAGCATAAGAACCATGACACGGGAGTGCTCTACGACGTGATGATCTATGACTTTCAGGGCGGATTTGAGCGCAGCCGCGTGATTTTGGCCGACAGCGCCACGCTGAAGACCACGCCCGACCGCAGCCACCTCTATCTGACGCTTTATCAGGGCGAACTCTTTGAGAATCTGCGGGATGCGACAGGAGTGAACACCACGAGCCGCAACCAACTCTACCGGCGCGAGATTTTCAAGCGCAAGGACCTGCTGATAGCCTTTGACGCCAACTTCGAGCGTATGGACGAGGGCGATATGCGCTCGCTCTATATCGGCAAGAACGTCAGCCAGTTGCGCCACTCGATAGACTCTATCCACGGGCGCCTCGACTCCATCGGCGCGGCCTACGGAACGGAAGTGGCCTCGCGCAGTTTTATTTCCGTTGAGTCCGCGGCCATTCCTCAGGCAATGAAGGCCCCGGAGGCCGTGGCTACGGTCAGGATGAACTCCGACTCGCTGCGCCTCGAAATGGACCGCGCGTCGCGTCGGCGCTACGTCCAGAACGCCAAGAGCGAAATGGAGCGCTCGAAAATGGAATATCTCGGACGGTCGCTCTATCTCGACGACGAAAACAAGGTTCTGCGCCGCCACGGCATAGAACTGCATAAGAAATTCACCCTCTCGCTCGCCTGCCTGGTGTTCTTTTTCATCGGGGCGCCGCTCGGGGCGATTATCCGCAAGGGGGGATTGGGCACACCGCTGGTAATCAGCGTCTTCCTCTTCATTTTCTACTATATCATAGACAATTCGGGAATGAAGATGGCGCGCGACGGCAAGATTGCCGTATGGCAGGGAATGTGGCTCAGTTCGGCCGTTCTGCTCCCCTTGGGCGTCTGGGTTACGTCGAAAGCCGTCAAGGACTCGGCGATGTTTAATGCCGACGCCTGGCAGCGGGCCCTAAGGATGCTTACGGGCAAGAACCGCCGCAGCCTCGGGGTCAAGGAGGTCATTATTGAAGACGCGGAGACGCCGCGGGCCCTCGAACTGCTCGACGCCCTTCGCCTGGATGCGGCCGACTTTGCGGCCCGCTATCCGCGCCCGCAGGGCTATGGGGCCTACTGGGGCGGCGGAATGGACGAGGCGGCCCTCAAGCGGCTCATTGCGGCCCTGGAAATCTACGTCAGTTACGCCGCCAATACGCGCAACCGCAAAATCATTGAGGTGCTCAACGAATTGCCTGTGATTCAGAACCTGATGATACTACATCCGCGCGCAGAGTCGCGCTGGAGCCTCGCCGCCAAGTGGGTCTTCCCCGTCGGGGCGCTCATCTGGGCCGTCGGGCTGATGTTTGAGACGCGTACAATAAAGTCAGTCAAGCAAATAGAAAAAATCATACCTGAAATAGAAAAACTATATGGAAACCAAGAAGAAGGGGCTCGACTCGATTGAGGAGGCCATTGAAGATTTCCGCCAAGGCAAGTTTCTCATCGTAGTTGACGATGAAGACCGCGAAAACGAGGGCGACCTGATTGTGGCCGCCGAAAAGATAACGCCCGAGCAGGTTAATTTCATGCTCAAGAACGCCCGCGGAGTGCTCTGCGCTCCGCTGACGATTGACCGTGCGCGCGAACTGAACCTCGACCGTCAGGTCGACGACAACACGTCGGTGCTCGGCACTCCCTTCACCATCACCGTCGACAAACTCGAGGGGTGCTCGACCGGCGTCAGCATCCAGGACCGCTGCGCGACCATCCGCGCGCTGGCCGACCCGGAGTCGACCCCCGCAACCTTTGGCCGTCCGGGCCATATCAACCCGCTCTATGCGCAGCCCAACGGTGTGCTTCAGCGCACGGGCCATACGGAGGCGGGCGTTGACCTCGCACGCCTGGCGGGCCTGCAGCCCGTAGCGGCCCTGATGGAGATTATGAGCGACGACGGCTCGATGGCCCGTCTGCCCGAACTGCTCGAACTCTCCGAGAAGTGGGGCATCAAGATTATCAGCATTGCCGACCTCGTGGCCTATCGCAACAAGACGGAAAGCCTTGTGGAGCAGGGCGTTGAGGTAGACCTGCCGACCGCCTACGGCCATTTTCGCGCCATTCCCTTCCGCGAGAAGAGCAACGGTCTGGAGCATATAGCCCTGGTCAAGGGCGACCTGAGCGGCGACGAGCCGGTGCTCGTCAGGGTTCACTCCAGTTGCGCCACGGGCGATATTTTCGCCTCGCAGCGCTGCGACTGCGGCGAGCAACTCCACCGTGCGCTTGAGCGCATCGAGAAGGAGGGCCGCGGGGCGGTAGTCTACCTGATGCAGGAGGGCCGCGGAATCGGCCTGATGGAGAAGATGCGCGCCTATAAACTCCAGGAGGAGGGCATGGACACGGTCGATGCCAACATCTGCCTGGGCCATAAGGCCGACGAGCGCGACTATGGCGTCGGCGCGCAGATTTTGCGTGCAATCGGCGTCAGCCGCATGAGACTGATGAGCAATAACCCGACGAAGCGCGTGGGCCTGCAGGGCTACGGTCTGGAGATTGTCGAGACGGTGCCTATCGAGGTTGCGCCCAACGAGTATAACCGCCGCTATCTGCAGACCAAGCGTCAGCGCATGGGGCATACGCTGAAACTAAATTAAAAATTTAGAATACAAAATACAGAATACAAGATACAAAATACAAAATACAGCAACATTAAATTTTTTCATTTAAGAAATGATTGCGGTTGAAGGTGTTCGGAAGGCGTTTGACGGTCTGGAGGTTTTGCGCGGGGTCAGCCTGCGGGTAGAGCCTTCGGAGGTGGTTGCTATTGTCGGGCCGAGCGGCGCCGGCAAGACCACATTGTTGCAGATTATGGGGTCGCTTGAGCGTCCCGACGCCGGGCGGGTGCTCTATGAGGATACAGACATCTTCTCGCTGTCGCAAAAGCAGTTAGCGGCCTTCCGCAATAAGAATATAGGCTTCGTCTTCCAGTTTCATTCGCTGCTGCCGGAATTCACGATGCTCGAAAACGTGGCGCTCCCGGCGCTGATTGCGGGCGAGGAGCGAAGCGTAGCCGAAGGCCGGGCGCGCGAACTGATTGAATATATGGGGCTTACGGAGCGCCTGACCCACCGGCCGGCGCAACTGAGCGGCGGCGAGCGCCAAAGGGCCGCCGTTGCCCGCGCGCTGATCAACAACCCGCGGGTGGTCCTTGCCGATGAGCCCTCGGGGTCGCTCGACTCGGCTAACCGCCGCGACCTTCATCAACTCTTTTTCGACCTGCGGCGCGACAAGGGCCAAAGTTTCGTGATAGTCACCCACGACGAAGAACTCGCCTCGCAGGCCGACAGAATAATAAGGATGACCGACGGCAAGGCAATAAATTAGCCCCCGGCTCCGTTGAGATGTATATGAAACTCTTGAAACGCTTGATTCTCTCCGCAGTTGCCGGGCTGGCCACTGCGCTCTCCGCGTCGGCCCTCGAACCTGACGCCTACACCGCCACGTCGGTGCTGGCCGAAGGTAAATGGGTCAAAATCAGCGTCGAACGGAGCGGAATGCACCTGATCTCTAACAGCCAACTGTCGACCTGGGGATTCAAAAATCCCGCCAATGTGCGAATCTACGGCTTTGGTGGAGCCATGCTCTCCGATGTCCTCGACCCCGCGGACTATATTGACGATCTTCCGCCGATTCCCGCCGAGCGGGTTTCGGCCGGCCTGGTTTTCTACGCCGTCGGGCCTACGCAGGTGCGCGTCGAAGACAACGCCCTGACCCACGACGTAAACCCCTATGACTCCAAAGGTTACTACTTTCTGACCGAACGCGCCGACGGCGAACTCCGCGCCCCCGAAGCCTCGGGCCGCGCCCTCGATTCCGCCACGGGATGCGCAACGACCGGCCTGGCTATGCTTGTCCACGAGCAGGAACTCGCCTCGCCCGGCGGCTCCGGGCGCCTGATGGTCGGCGAGGACTTCAACACTACGCGCCAGCGCAGTTTCACGTTTGACCTGACCGAGCGCAAGGCGGGGACCGACGTCGACGTCAACATAGCGTTTTTTGCGCGCACTCCCGCCGTCGCCTCCCGCATCGCGGCCGAGGCCAACGGAGTGAAGATTGCCGAAAGCAGCATCGCCGCGACCACCCAGGGCGAAGGCTACTGGGGCAAGCACGTGACCTTCGGCGAGACCATCGACCCGTCGGGCGACCGCCTGACGCTCAACCTCGCCTTCACCTGCGGCGGAGTGGTCAACAAGGCCAACCTCGACTTCATCGAAATCACCTATCGGCGCACGCTCTCCGGCTCCGGAACCTTCTTTGCCGGCCCGGGCGCTATGACCCTCGGCTCCTCCGACTCCAACCGTCGCCTCTGGGACATCACCGACGCCGCCAACCCGCTGCAAATCAGCCTCGGGGCCTCCGGCTCATGGCAGTCGGACTTCGCCGGGATGCGCCGCTATGTCAGTTGGTCGGTCAACGAAGCGGGCCAGATGCCTCAGCCTAAGTTTGCGGGCAACGTGACCGTTCAGAACCTCCACGGGCTCACCGAAGTGCCCGACATGGTCATCGTGGCCCCCGCGGCCTATCTCGCCGCCGGGCGCAACATTGCCAAGATTCATGCCGAGGACTCGCTCGACCCGCTGAAAGTAGAGGTTGTAGAACTCAATCAGGTGCTTAACGAATTCGGTTCAGGGGCGTTCGATCCCGGCGCCCTTCGCCGCTTCTTCAAGATGCTCTATGACCGCGGAGGCCTGCGCTACGCCCTTCTGCTCGGCAAGGGCACCTGCGATAACCGCGCGCTGACGTCTACGGGCAAGAGCGTGCGCTCGCCGATGCCCCTCTGGGTGAGCCCCGAATCGCTTGCCGAGAACCAGAGTTTCAGTTCCGACGACTATTTTGCGCTGCTCGACGATTTCGACGGCCAGCGCCCTCAGCGCGAGACGCTCGACATCGCCGTGGGGCGTATTCCCTGCACCACGGCCGACGAAGCCTCAACGGCCGTAGACAAAATCAAGCGATATATCTACAACCAGCCGCGCGACGACTGGCGCACGCGCCTCACGCTGCTTGTCGACGACGAAAATAACGGCGTGCATATGGAGCAGGCCGAGCGCCTCGTGGCGAGCCTCGGGGCAACCGACGCCGGCACGCGCTACGTCATCCAGAAGGTCTATTGCGACGCCTACGAGCGTCAGAACTCAACCTACCCGCAGGCCCGCGAGGAGACCTTCGACTATCTGGCCGACGGCACCTCGATTTTCGCCTTCATAGGCCACGGCTCGCCGACGGCCCTCGGCAGCAAGAAAATCATCGAGCCGAACGACTTCCGCTCGCGTTTCCACCTTAAGCGCCTCCCCTTCTTCTATACGGCGACGTGTAACTTCCTCAAGTGGGACTACGACCTGACCTCCATGGCCGAAACGCTTATGTTTCAGGGCGATGGCGGCATCATAGCCTGCTTTGCGGCGTTGCGCCCGGTGTTCATAACCCAGAACGGCAACCTCTCGAACTCGTTTGGCAAGGCGCTCTCGACCCTCTCCGACGGTGGCCGCGAACTGACCTTCGGCGAACTCTATGTACGCGCCAAGAACGGCGTCAACGACGATACGAACAAGATGCGCTACGTCCTGATGGGCGACCCGGCCCTGCGCTTGAGCAGCCCCGGGCCCTTTGTCAGCGTCGAGACTATCAACGGGGCGGACGTGACCGACCCCGAGGCGCAGGTTGACCTGAAGGCGCGCCAGACCCTTACGATTGTCGGCAAGGTGCTCAACGGCGACGGCTCGCTCATGAGCGACTTCAGCGGGCGAGTGAGCGCAACCCTCTATGATGCAGAACATTCCGTGACCTCCCACGGCCACGGCGAAGGCGAACGCATAACCTTCGAGCAGATGGGCGACAAACTTCTGAGCACCTCGGGCAGCGTCAGCAACGGCGAGTTCACGATTACCTGCCGTATGCCTTCGAGCGTCGGCAATAACTATCGGCCCGCGACGTTCAGTTTCTATGCGGCCTCGACCGACGATGCCGACCGCCGCCAGGCCATGGGCGTTCTGCGCAACGTCTACGCCTTCGGGGTTGACGAAAACGCCGACGAGGACTCGCAGGCCCCCATTATCCACTCGGCCTATCTTAACGACGACGGCTTCAAGGAGGGGGGCAAGGTCAACGAGAACCCGATGCTGATAGCGACTGTAAGCGACGATTGCGGCATCAACATCTCCACGTCAGGAATCGGCCGCCAGATGGCCGTGAGCCTCGACGGCAGCAAACTCTTCACGGACTGTTCGCGCTACTTCACCGTCGACGCCGTGCCGCAGGCGGGCGCCATGAGCGGCACTCTGGCCTATCCGCTGCAGAACCTCTCCGCCGGGCCCCACGCCCTGACCCTGAGGGTATGGGACGTGGCCGACAATGTGGCCGAGACGACCCTTGAGTTCAACGTTGTTCAAGGCCTCAAACCGCAGATTTACAGCGTCTACACCGATGCGATGCCCGCCCGCTCGGAGGCCAACTTCTACGTCAAGCATAACCGCCCCGACGCGTTGCTGACCGTGCGCCTCTCGGTCTATACCCTCGGAGGTCGCAAAGTTTGGAGTTCGAAGAGCGAGTCGCGTTCGAACATGAATATCAGCGAGCCGATACGCTGGGACCTCACCGACGAGGGGGGCAAGCGAGTTGGCCGCGGAATCTACCTCTATCGCGCCGAAATCTCGACCGACGGCGAAACCTTCACCACCGCCTCGCGCAAAATAGCCGTGGCGGCCGACGAATAAGCCCTTTCAGTAACCTATGAATAAAGCAGTTACAGTCTATTGCGCCTCCTCGCCCGACGCGCCCGAAGTATTTCTCGACGCGGCCTATGAATTAGGTCGCCTCCTTGCCCTGAGCGGCCTCTCGACCGTCAGCGGGGCGGGGCGCACCGGCCTGATGGGGAAGGTTGTTGACGGGACCCTCGCCGGCGGCGCTGAGGCTATCGGCGTCATTCCGCAGTTTATGGTCGACCGCGGCTGGGCCAACCCGAAGATGACGCGCCTGGAGGTTACGGCCGATATGGCCGAGCGCAAGCGCCTGCTGGCCGACCTGGGTTGCGGCGCCATTGCCCTTCCCGGCGGAATAGGTACCCTGGACGAACTGATGGACCTGCTGACCCAATGTCAGTTAGGTCTTTACCATAACCCCGTAGTTATTTTGAATATTGACGGCTTCTACGATAACCTGCTGAGGCAGTTGGAGCATGCCGACTCCTGCCGGATGATGCGCCATTTTGACCTTCCGGGCAATCTTTGGCGCGAGGCCCGAACGCCCGCCGAGGCCGTAGAATTTTTTAAGTGATTATGACCGAAGGCCTGACTCCCGAACCGCTGCCGCTGACTCCGGCCAATGACCCGCTGCTGAGCGCACTGCTCTGGGGCGCGATTATTCTCGCCCTGGTGGTTTTTCCCTTTGTGGTGCGCCTCTGGGGCAAGTTCGTGACGTCGCTGACTCGCCATGAGGATAAACTTCCGGCTGCTGAACGTACTCTGACCGACCGCCTCAGTCAGGTAGCGGCTATATTGGTTTTCAGCGTGATGTCCGGGCTGCTGCTCTATTGCGTGGCCTACAAGATGCGCGGGGGCCAACTGGCGCTTGAGCCGGGCGCGGGGGTGGCGCTCGTCGGCGCGTCGATGTTTGCGGCCTACCTGATTCAATATTTTGGCTGCTACGTTGCCGGCTATGCGTTTTCGACGTCGGTCGACACTCAGTCGTGGACGCGCTCGCTGACGTTGGTTACGTCGATGTTTGCCTATTGGGAGATACTTCCGGCGCTCGGGGCCATGTACTATCCTTCGCTTGCATATTTGATGGCTTGGGTGGCATTAGCAATTTTTGTTGCTTTTCATATGTTGCTGTGGGTCAAGTGTTTCCGTATTTTTTACGATACGCCGTTTTCAATTGTCTACTTTTTTTTGTATCTTTGCACCCTTGAAACGGTGCCCCTGCTCCTGCCGGTCGGCATCGCTTTACTCATCTGCTAAGCCGACCTGATAGTCCACTAAAGCACTAAACCATAAACTCTCAACCCTCAACTTTAAACACTAAACTCTCAACCATAAACCCACCAAAGACGTGGAAAAGAAGATTCAGAAAATTCTTGTCTCTCAGCCTAAACCTGAGGGGGAACGCTCTCCTTACTTCGATTTGGCCAACAAGTATGCCGTCGACCTTACTTTCCGTCCGTTTATTCGCGTGGAAGGCCTCACCTCGCGCGAATTCAGGTCGCAGAAAATCTCGATGGGCGACTTCACGGCAGTGATTTTCACTGCCCGTCAGGCCGTTGACCATTTCTTCCGCATCTGCGAGGAAATTCGCTATCAGGTGCCCGAAACCCTGAAATATTTCTGCTCCTCCGAGAGTATCGCCCTCTATATCCAAAAGTATATCCCTTACCGTAAGCGCAAGATTTTCCATTCGCCGACGGGCCGCTTCGACGACCTGATTCCTATACTCCAGAAGCATCATAAGGAGAAATATATCTTCGCGGTCAGCGACGTCAACAAGGATATTCTCGCCAACCTCGAGAAGAGCAAACTGCAATATACGCGTGCCGTTATGTATCGCACGGTGGCCAACGACTTCGCCCCCGACGAGCCGTTTGACTACGATATGCTGATATTCTTCTCGCCCGAAGGAATCAAGGCGCTGCTCAAGAACTTCCCCGAGTTTGAGCAGGGCGATATCCGCATAGCGACCTTTGGGAAGACCACGGCCAAGGCCGTTATCGACGCCGGGTTGCGCCTCGACCTCGACGGTTCGGCTTCGGCCAATAAGTCGATTACGGCGGCACTCGACGCCTATCTCGAACAAGAAAACGGGCTCCCCGAACCCGCTGAAGACCCCGACGAAAATGGGCTCCCTGAATCTGAATAAAAGCGAAAAACTCTGCTCCCAAACCGCAATCGACGCCCTCTTTGCCGCCCGAACCGGGGCCAAGGGGGCGCTCGCCTATCCGCTGCGCCTGGTCCGGGCGCAGCGCACCTCGCCTCGCCGTCCCGGCGCCGCTCCCGTTCAGTTTCTTATCTCCGTGCCCAAGAAGCGGCTGCGCCACGCCGTTGACCGCGTCCTGATGCGCCGCCGAATCCGCGAGGCCTATCGACTCAACCGTCATCTCATCCCCTCCACGGCCGAACTCCCCCTCGATATTGCCTTTATCTACGTGGGTTCGACCCTCACCTCCTATGCTCGCATCGAGCGCGCAATGGCGCGCCTGCTCTCCAGCCTATGAACCTGATTTCGCGCCTGCTGATAGCGCCCATCCGCCTCTATCAGATGTTTATCTCGCCGCTGTTGCCCCCCTCATGTCGCTTCACGCCCACTTGCTCGCAGTATGCAATCGAGGCGTTGCGCCGCCACGGGCCCTTCAAGGGCAGTTGGCTCGCCTTGCGCCGGCTGCTGCGCTGTCATCCCTGGGGAGGCAGCGGATATGATCCCGTTCCTTAAATACAAAATACAGAATACAAAATTCAAAATGCAATACAAAATACAGAATACAAAATACAAAATTTAATTTTGGGGGAAAATTTTGAGGTTTTGGGAAATTTTTTTAACTTTGTGGGTGAATAATTGCGCAATTTTATTCTATGAAGAAAATTCTTGTTATGGGTCTTGTGGCCCTGATGTCTTCGGTATGCTATGCCAAGCCGAAGGCTTATACGAACTTGTATGACAAAGTGCCCCACTCGGGCTATGTCGGCAACATCGGCCTGGAGGTCAATGCTCCGGGCGCCTATCCGGGCACTTCGATGGGCGTCACTACGAGCCACGGGTTTATGGTCCGGCCGACGATTTTTGTCGGCGCGGGCGTCGGTTATCTCCATTCGGTTTCCCACGGCCACGGGGTTATTCCTATCTTTGCCGAGGGCAAATTCTACTTCCCGAGCGAGCATATGCGCCGCATCTACCCTCACTTAGGCGTGCGCCTGGGCGGCCAGGTTGGCACTCAAGGGGGCTCCGGGCTTTTCAGTCAGGTAGCCTGCGGAATCCGCATCCCGTTCTCAGACCGCCTGGCGCTCAACGTCGAGGTGGGCCCGCAATATGCCGGCAAATATGAGCGCGGGGGCGCAAGCAACACGGTAGTCACCTACAACCGGCCCTTTAAGTCTGCGGGCCAGCGGTTTAGTTTCTTCGGCCGCGTAAGTTTTGAATTTTAATCAAGTTACCTCTTAAACCAATCATTGACCATGAAACTCCGAAAGACCCTTCTCGGCCTGATGACGGGCCTCGCCCTCGGGGCAATGGCGACTCCCGTATCGCCGACTCCGCGCGAAGTGAAACCCGCGGGACGCAGTGCCTATTGCGGCCATAAGGCTATCTATAAGATTATGTATGATAACTATGCCAACTCCGATGCGGCCAATGCGGTAATGGAGGCGGCAAGAGCCGACGGGCGCCCCTGCGTGATTGAATATTCGAATCCCGACGGCGCCGGAGTCAAGGGCGTAAAGATGGGCTTGGGTGCGGTCAATGACTCCACTCAAAAGCCTAACGTCAAGGTGATTATCGGCAAGCGCGGCGACAAAATCGTCGAGCCCTGGGAGTCGAAGATACCCGCCGAGGCCGAGGGTTACTATCTGAGCATCACGGCCCCTGACCGGGTGGTCATTGCCGGCGCCGACGAGGCCGGTGCTTTCTATGGCGCGCAGACCTTGCGCCATATTCTCGACAGCGCGACCCATTGCATCCCGGCGCTCGAAATTGTTGACTATCCGGCAATTAGCAAGCGCGGCGTAATTGAAGGTTTCTATGGCAACCCCTGGACCTTCAACGACCGCCTCAGCCAGTTTGACTTCTATGGGCGCAACAAGATGAATATCTATATCTACGGCCCGAAAGATGACCCCTATCACCATAAGCGCTGGTATGAAATGTATCCGGCCGAGAAGGAGGATGAAATGGAGGAAATGGTCGACGCCGCCCGCCGCAACAAGGTTAAGTTCGTATGGGCCATGCACCCCTCGAACTCAATCGAGAGCAAGGAAGACCGCGCCAAGGCCCTGGAGAAGTTCGAGCGTATGTATCTGCTCGGAATCAGGGACTTCGCAATCTTTTTCGACGACATCTCGGCCAAGAGCGTCGACACTCAGATTGACTATCTGAACTTCCTCGACCGCGAATTTGTCAAGTTGCACCCCGACGTGGGCAACCTGATTGTCTGCCCGACGATGTACAACAAGGCGTGGAGCGGCGGCGACTATCTGAAGAAGATGGGCACGCAACTTAACCCCGACATCGAAATCATGTGGACCGGCAACTCGGTCTGCGATATGATTAACGTGGGCGACTGCGAATGGTTCACCTCGGAGACCACCCGCAAGCCCTTCATCTGGCTCAACTATCCGGTCAACGACTACGGCCAGCACAACCTGCTTATGGGCCCCGTCACGGGCAATGACCGCGAAATCGGCCCGCTGGTTGCCGCCTTCTGCTCCAACCCGATGCAGTATGCCGAGGCCTCGAAAGTGGCCCTCTATCAACTGGCCGACTTTGCGTGGAACCCCGAGGCTTACAACGAAAACGCCTCGTGGCTTGCCGCTACGGAAACTCTTGAGCCGGAGCATGTTGACGCCTTCCGCCTCTTCTGCTTGAACAATGTCGACGTGGCTCCGAGCGTCCACGGCCTCCGCTTCTACGGCGAGACGCCCGACTTCGCCGCCCTCGTCGAGGCCAATCCGGAGATGACGGTAGCCGACGTTCTCCGGTTCCGCCCCTGGTTTGAGAGCCGCCGCGACGCCGCCAACGAACTTTTGGCCGCTGCCGACGCCGGCGACCCGCTCCTGAGCGAGGTGCGCGAATGGGTCGTGGCTATGCAACTCCAGAGCCTGCAGGGTCTTGAACTGACCCGCATGGCCGAGGCGCTGATTGCCGAGAACCCTCAGGGCTTTATCGACGCCTACAAGGCCTATCAGGCGCTCGTAGGCGAGGCTGAGGAAATCGTCAGCCGCAACTTCGAAGGCTCCATACAGTCCGTGCGCGTGCAGACCGGTACGCTCCACGTAAAGCCTTGGCTCAAAACCGTTTCGGCCGACCTGGGCGAGCGCTTCAAGCAGACCGGCGCCGCCTATCCCGACGACCTTTTCCCCCGTCAGGCCGTTGAAAACGGAACCTACTATATCAAGAATGAAGGCCGATGGCTCGGCAACCCCGACGCCGGAAGCGAAGGGGGCGCGCCGGTTTTCCAGAGCGCGATTGACGACATCAACCCCAACCGCCAGGAATGGCACATCAGACTCGACCCGGTCACGGAGCGCTACTCGATTGTCAACAGCAAGGACGAGCGCTATCTCAACGAGGTTTTCCGCTTCGGAACCAACCCCTTCAACCGCGACTGGAACACCTACATAATCAAGAAAGGTCCCAACGGCAAATACTCAATCCAAAATGCCGGCAACGGCGGCCAGAAGTTCTGGGGCGTCGAGGGCGACCTCATCCAGGGCGCGCCCAACGGAGCCGACCACTATGTTTTCGAACTTGAAAAAGTTGACTGATAAACCACTCACCAAGATATGAAGAAAGTACTTTTTGCTGCTCTGTTGGCCGCCTCTCTCTCTGCGGTCGCAGCCCCAATCTCTCCCACTCCCCGGCAGCAGACCGGCGGAGCCGCAACGGCCTTCGCCACCGCCGGGGCCACCTACAGGCTGACCGCCGGCGCTGACGCTGACGCCGACGCCGTGCGCGTCCTGACCGAAAACCTCCCCCTCAGCGCCGACGGAGCCATCGAAATCAAACTCGGCGGCGCCCTGCAGGGCAAGACCCCCGAGCAGGCCGAAGGCTACTATCTGAGCGTCGAGCCGGGGAGTGTAACCATTGCCGGCGCCGACGCCTCGGGCCAGTTCTATGGCGCGCAGTCGTTTATCCAACTCGCCTCGGGAGCCGAAGTGGCCCAAACGGAGGTTACGGACTATCCGGAGGTGCCTATCCGCGGCGTTATCGAAGGATTTTACGGCAACCCCTGGAGCCACGAAGCCCGCATCGATATGTTTGACTTCATGGGGCGCCACAAGATGAACGAATACACCTACGGACCGAAAAATGACCCCTATCATCGCGGCAAGTGGGCCGAACCCTATCCCGAAGCGGAGGGCAAACTGATCAGCGAACTGGCCGAAGCCGCCCACCGCAATAAAGTGAAGTTCGTATGGGCCATGCACCCCGGCAACAGCATCGGCCAGGCGCAATATGCCGCCGCGATTGCCAAGTTCGAGGCAATGTATGAACTGGGAGTGCGCAACTTCTGTCTCTTCTTCGACGATATCGGCGGCGAAGACGTCAACAGCCAGGTTGCCTACCTGCAGTATCTGACCGACAATTTCGTCAAGACTCATACCGACGTTGGCCCGCTGAGCGTCTGCCCGACTGCCTACAATACGGCCTTTGGCGGCGCCGGCCTCAAGAACTATATGAACACGATGGCCCAACTGGAGCCGGACGTGAAAATCATGTGGACCGGGCGCTCCGTGGTCGATATGCTCGAAGTGGGTAACCTTCAGAGTTTCACCGAGATGGCCGGCCGCAAACCCTACATCTGGCTGAACTATCCGGTCAACGACTATGGCGGCGGCTCAATCCTTATGGGTTCCGTGACCGGCCTCGACCCGAATATCAAGGAGCATATCAGCGCCTTCTGCTCCAACCCGATGGAGTATGCCCAGGGCTCGAAAGTAGCCCTCTGGGGCCTCGCCGACTTCGGCTGGAATCCGGATGCCTTCGACCCCGCGGCCAACTGGGAACTGGCTGTTGCCGACCTCGTTCCGGAGGCGGCTGACGCGTTCCGCACCTTCTGTCTGAGCCATGTTGACTACTTCAACAGCAGCCACGGCTACCGCCGCTCGGACGAGACCCCCGAGTTTCAGGCCCTCAACGAGGCGCAGAAGGAAATGACCGCCGAAAATGCCGCAAAGTATCGCGAATACTTCCAAAAGCAACTCGACGCCGCGCAAGCCCTTGAGGCGCTCGAAAACCCCGTGACCACCGAACTCTCCGCCTGGATTCTCAACTTCCGCCTGCAGGCCGAACGCGGCCTCTCGCTGACACGCATTGCCGAAATCCTCGCCTCGGATACCCCCGCCGACTTTGTCGACGAGTATAAGAAATATGATGAGGCCACCACGCAGGCCTATTCGATTATTGACCGCGACTTCCCCGGCACCATCAAGCGCTTCTGGCCCCGCTCGGCCTCGCGCTATGTAGAGCCGTTCCTGACTGCCACCGTCGGCGCTCAGGTCAACGCCTTCAAGGACCTCAAACTTGAATATCCGGCCGACCTCTTCCCCGAGCAACTCGTTGCCGACGGTGAATATTATATCATCTATAATGATCGCTACCTGAGCAACGGCTCCGGTGCGGCCAACGATTCGCCCGCAAACCCGACCTGGAAGAAGGATCAGGACAATATCAACCCCAACCGCCAGATATGGCAGGTGCGCGTCGACGTCAATACCGGGCGCTACTCGATTACGTCGGTCCATGACGGCCGCTATGTCAACGAACTCGGCATCTTCGGCGTCAACAAGTATGAATCCGATTGGCATACCTACGAACTTTCGCGCCTCAACGGCAAGTATGCCGTCAAGTGTGGCGGCAAAGCCGGCTCAAACTACTGGACCAGCAACAATGCGCGCATCAACCGAGGCAACAGCGCCGACTATGGCGTCGGAAACTTCCTCTTCGAGTTGGTTCCCGTAGTGGGCGAGGCTGAACCCGCCGCCGAGGTTGAACTGCCTGCAACCGTGGTCATTGTCAACGACGAGGGCAAGGTCCTGACCAAGTCGAGCGGCGCCACCAAGTGGAGCACCCTCGGCGATTCGCCCAAGAAGACCCAGCAGTTCAAGATTGAAGTGGACGAAACCACGGGCCGCTTCTCGGTTACCTGCGTGAGCGGCAATTCGCCCCTGGACGAGAAACTGACCTTCCGCTCGGCCTCCGACTATGCACCCGAATGGCATACCTACGAAATTCTTGAGCATAACGGCAAGCATTCGATTCAGAACTGCGTCCACGTGAACAATAACAACAATACGAACTACTGGGTAATCGACTCCGAAGGCAACCTCGGCGTCGACGGCTCAATCGACCCGCTGCACGCCTATCAGTTCACGCTGAAGCCCGCCGAGAAGGCCGATGACTCCGCTATCAGCGAAGTGGAGTCGAGCCTCGACCATACGACGGTTTATGACCTTCAGGGCCGCCGCCTGAGCGGCGCCGACCGCCCGGGGCTTTACATTGTCAACGGAAAAGTCACTGTTAAAAACTAATCTATAAAAGAAAGTGGAGAAGCGTTATAATCTCGCTAACAACCTCTTGGGGGTGGTCTGCTTCATCATCGCAGCCGCCTCCTACCTCCTCACTATCGAGCCGACGGCCTCCTTCTGGGACTGTCCGGAGTTCATCTCCCAAGGCTATAAACTCGAAGTAGGCCACCCGCCGGGCAACCCTATCTTCATGCTGACGGCCCGATTCTTCATCAACTTCGTCGGGGGCGAGCCGGGCAGCGTGGCCATGGCCGTCAACTCGATGAACGCCCTTCTGAGCGCCGCAACCATCATGTTGCTCTTCTGGACCGTCACCTACCTGACGCGTAGGCTCATCAGCCGTCGCGGCGCGGAGCCTACGTTGGCGCAGACAATCGTCTGCATGGGCTCGGGCCTTGTCGGAGCGCTGGCCTATGCCTGGAGCGACACCTTCTGGTATTCGGCCGTCGAGGGCGAGGTTTATGCCTTCTCGTCGTTCTGCACGGCCCTGGTCTTCTGGCTTATCCTCAAGTGGGATAACCGCGCCGACCAGCCTCACTCCGACCGCTATCTGGTTCTGATTGCCTACGTTATCGGCGTCAGCATCGCCGTTCACCTGCTCAACCTGCTCTGCATCCCCGCCATCGTCCTGGTGTTCTACTATCGCAAGTGGCAGAAGACGTCGACCAAGGGGTCTATCATCGCCCTGCTCGTAAGTTTCGTGATTGTGGCGTTGATTCTCTTCGGCCTCGTCCCGGGCTTTGTCGAAGTGGCTCAATATTTTGAACTCTTCTTCGTCAACACCCTCGGCTGCAGTTTCAATACGGGCGTGGTTGTCTACGCATTCCTGGCGCTGGGCGTCTTTGTCTGGACAATCTACGAACTTTATCAGCAGAAATCGGCCGCCCGCATCAAAATCAGTTTTGCCCTGAGCGTGCTTGTCAGCGGCATCCCCTTCATCGGCAAGTGGATGGTGATTCCCGTGATAATCATGATCGGGTTGCTCTTCTGGCTCAATTGGGTCAAGAAACTGCCTATCCGTGCGCTCAACCTCGCTACGCTGAGCATCTTCGTAATCTTCATCGGCTATTCGAGTTACGCCCTGCTGCTGATTCGTTCAAGCGCCGAGACGCCGATTAACCAGAATGCGCCCGACAACGTCTTCTCCCTCGCCTCCTATCTCAACCGCGAGCAGTATGGCGAGTCGCCCCTTTTCTATGGAACGACCTTCACCTCCGAGGTTCAGCGCGACGGCTTCGGCAATCCTATCAGCACCGAGGAGTTCAGTTACGCCAAGGGAGTCAAGACCAATCCCGACGACCCCGACCGCTATGAGCGCGTGCTCTCCAAGACCGACTATACCTACATTCCCGAGCAAAATATGCTCTTCCCGCGCATCTACTCCTCGCAACATCGCGGGCAGTATATGAGTTGGATCGGAATGACCGACGCCGACCTGGAAACCGTCATGGCCACGGCAACCGAGGGCTCGATGCTCCAGGTGCCCAAAAAGCGGCCCACGTTTGCCCAGAATCTCGCCTACTTCTTCAACTATCAGTTGAACCATATGTATCTGCGCTACTTCATGTGGAACTTTGCCGGCCGCCAGAACGACCTTCAGGGCAACGGCGAAGTGAACCGCGGAAACTGGGTCAGCGGCATTTCGTTCATCGACACTCCGCGCCTGGGCGACCAGAGCCTCCTGCCCGACGAGTTCGGCGCCGGCAATAAGGGCCATAACGTCTACTTTATGTTGCCGCTGCTGCTCGGAATCATCGGCCTCGTCTGGCAGTCGCTTATGGGCGAGAAGGGTATACGCCAGTTCTGGGTAATCTTCTTCCTCTTCTTCATGACCGGCGTGGCCATCGTGCTCTACCTGAACCAGACGCCTAACCAGCCTCGCGAGCGCGACTATGCGTTTGCCGGCTCATTCTATGCGTTTGCAATCTGGATAGGCCTCGGCGTCGGCGCGATTGCCGACCTGCTCAACCGCCTGCTGCGCAAACACGACTCGGTTATTGGCGCCGCGGTTGCTTCGCTCGTCGGCCTTATCGTTCCGCTGCAGATGGTTTCGCAGACCTGGGACGACCATGACCGCAGCGGGCGCTTCACCGCGCGCGATTTCGGCATGAACTACCTGTCGTCGCTCGAACCGAACGCCGTAATCTTCACCAACGGCGATAACGACACCTTCCCCCTCTGGTACGCCCAGGAGGTCGAAGGCTATCGCACGGACGTGCGCGTGGTCAACCTCTCATATCTGACCACCGACTGGTATGCGGCCCAGCAGATGCTCCCGGCCTACGACGCCAAACCCGTCGCCATGCTCGCCACCAACCGCGACCTCGGCCTCAGCCGCCGCCAAAGCGGTTACATAATGAAGAGCGACGACGACGAGCCGGTTCTTGAGTTCCTTGCCGACTACTACGGCCCGATGCCTGACCAGATGGCCGCCTCGCTCGGCGTTTCCTATCCGGTTATGAGCGCCGGAACCGTCTATGTGCCTGCCGATTCGCTCAAGGGCGAAGACGAGATTATCCTCGACCTCGGCGAGATTCTTACCCGCAAGAATCATCAGTCCGTAATGACCCAGGGCGACGCCCTGACGCTCGATATTCTCGCCACGTCGGCCGCCAACGGCTGGAACCGCCCGATCTATTTCGCCAACACCGTTGCCGACGATTATTACCTCGGAATGCGCCCCTGGATGTACAATACCGGTATGGCCCGTCAGGTCCTTCCCCGCTTCAGCACCGCTCCCTATAAGGCTAACAACGAGCGGGCCTACGACAATGTGATGAACAAGTTCCGCTGGGGCGGACTCGACGCCGAAGGGGCCGAGAATGTCTACCTCGACGAGACCGTGGGCCGCATGGTTGCCTCGACGCGCTACTCGCTGATGGAAATCTGCCGCTCGCTCTATGCCGACGGCGAATATCAGAAGGCGCTCGACGTGCTCAATCTCGCTACGGAGAAGTTGAGCCATCCGTCAGTGCCCTACGGAGTTCAGGAGGGCGACGCAATCGCCGCCATGTATCTCGAACTGGGCGACCTGCTCAACAACTCCGAGGCCAAGGCCAAGGGCGTTGAGATTCTGCGCTCGGAGATTATCCGCCTGGCGCCCTATCTGCGCTGGCTGACGTCGCTCACGCCCTCGCAGTATGCTTCGGTTGGAGTGGCTGACCGCGCCGTGCTCCATATCCGCGATGCCGAAGGCGATTATTCCTACATCATGGACCTGCTGCAGCAATATCACGAGGAGGCCGGTGCCGACGCCCTGCTCCAACTCGTTGAGGACGTTAACCGACAGACCGGAGTAGACCTCTCGCAATTTATCGGATGAATATTCTGAAGCGCCTGATTGTGCAGCCTCCGCTGATTTACCGGGCGCTCTTTCCGGAGGCCGTCTGGCGAATCAAGGTGAACGGCAAGAAAGTCGCTTACCTGACGTTCGACGACGGCCCCGTTCCGGAGGCTACGCCCCGGGTGCTCGAAATTCTTGAGCACTACGGGGTGAAGGCCACCTTCTTTATGGTCGGCGACAACGCCCGGCGCTATCCCCGGCTCTATGAGGCGGTGAAGGCTGCAGGCCATATTGTCGGCAACCATACGATGCACCATGTCCGCGGGCGCAAGACGTCATTGCGCCGCTATATACGCGACGTGCTTGAGGCCGGCGAGTTTCTTGGCTCCCCGATGTTCAGGCCGCCCCACGGGCTGCTGAGTTTCCGCCAGGCGTCGATAATTCAGAAGCATTTCAATATGGTGATGTACGACGTAGTTACCCGCGACTATGCCCGCTACGTGACGCCCCGCGAGGTGGTTGACAACGTCAAGCGCTATGCCCGCAACGGCTCTATCATAGTTTTTCACGACTCGGAAAAGTCGGCGAAAACAACCCTCGCCGCCCTCCCCGAGGCCATAGAGTGGCTCCAGGAAAATGGATTTGAACTGCGTGCTCTCCCGACTCCGGATTGAGTTCCCCTATGCGGTCTGTCCGGTCGAGGCGGTTGACCCGACTGCGGGCGCCGCTTACGCCCGCTGGGTTGCATCGGGAGCCGCCGGCGGCATGGAGTATCTCGGGCGATATGACGAGGTGCGCCGCGACCCTGCGCTGCTGCTCGAAGGGGCCCGCTCGATGCTCCTGATGGCCTTTCCGTATCGGACCGACCGGCCCGTGCACCTGCCGATTGCGCAATATGCCCGCGGAAGGGACTATCACGAGGTTGTGCGCGAGCGCCTCTCGGCCCTTGCCGCGGAACTTCCCGGCGCTACGAGGGTCTGCGTCGACACGGCGCCCCTGCGCGAACGCTATTGGGCCGCTCGCGCCGGTCTCGGCTTCATAGGGCGCAATAACCAACTTTATGTTCCCGGCCTCGGGAGTTATTGCTTCATCGGGACGATTCTGACCACGGCCGAACTTCCCGCGGTGCGCCCCTTTGACTTTGGCGCGGCGGACCCTTGCGCGGGCTGTCGGGCGTGCGTCGACGCCTGTCCGGGCCGTTGCATCAGCCCCGACGGAGGGCCTATAGATGCGCGGCGCTGCGTCAGTTACCTGACGATTGAGCATCGCGGCGCCCTCCCCGAGGGTACGCGCCTGACGTCGCTCTACGGCTGCGACGTCTGCCAGCGCGTCTGCCCCCTTAACCGCGACGTTGCCTTGACGCCGATTGAGGATTTTTGGCCTTCCGACGAGTTGGCCGCGCTGACCGCCGCCGACGTCGCCGCGATGACTCCGGCCGACTTCTCGCGGATTTTCCGCCATAGCGCAATCAAGCGGACCAAACTGGCCGGCCTGCAGCGCAATTTGACCTATATGGCTTTGAATGATGATGAAAACGACTGAAACTCTCCGGCTGCCCTCGCGGCTTTGTCCGCCCGCAGCCTACTATAGAATGGTGGCCCTGCGGCCTGAGGCGACGACGATTGTTTGCGCCGGCGAGCGCTTCGACAAGCGCCGAAAGGATGCCCACCGTATGGCGATTGCCGATACGCGCGGACGCCTGGAACTGACCGTCCCGGTTGCCAAACCCTACGGGCGGACGTGGGCCGACACCCGGGTGAGCCTCCACGGCGGCTGGCCCGAAGTGGTCTGGACGGCGCTTGAAAGCGCCTATGGCCGCACGCCCTATTTCGAGTTTTATGCCGACGATTTCCGCCCGCTGATTCTCGGGGTTGACGACTTCGGGAGCGTCGGGGAACTCAACTTCCGCTTTGACCGGGCGATTCGCCGCGCCCTCGGCCTTTCGCCAAACGTCGTTTACGCGCCCGATGAGGGCGACCCGCAACCCGTGGAGCCCTGGGAGCCGCAACCTTACTGGCAGGTGCGCGAGCAGCAACTGGGGTTCATTCCCGGCCTGTCGATTCTTGACCTTATTTTCAATCTCGGACCTGAAACCAATCTGTTATGGCACTGAACTATATCTGGATAGCCTTTTTTCTGGTGGCCTTCGTTGTCTGCGTCGGCAAGACCCTGCTGACCGGCGACCTCGCCATCTGGAGCGACGTCATGAACGCCACGTTCACCTCCGCCGGCGGCGCTTTCGAACTCGCCTTGGGCCTTACGGGCGTGCTCTCGCTCTGGCTCGGACTGATGAAGATAGGCGAGCGCGCCGGAGTAATCAATTTTTTCGGTCGGCTCGTCAGCCCGCTCTTTTCGCGCCTCTTTCCGGGAGTGCCGAAGAATCATCCCGCCATGGGGTCGATTTTTATGAATGTCTCGGCCAATATGCTCGGACTTGACAACGCCGCGACGCCCCTCGGCCTGAAGGCGATGCAGGAACTCCAGGAACTTAACCGCGAGAAGGATACGGCCACGGACGCCATGATTATGTTCCTGGTGCTCAACGCTTCGGGCCTCTGCCTGATTCCTATCAGCATCATAATGTACAGGGCGCAGGCGGGTGCCGCGAATCCTACGGACGTGTTCCTGCCGATTCTGACCGCCACGTTTATCGCCACGTTTGTTGGCATCATCGCCCTCTGTCTCAAGCAGCGCATCTCGCTTAAAGACCCTGTGTTGCTCGGGTGGCTCGGCGGTCTGGCGGCCCTTGTAGGCGCCCTCGTATGGTTCTTCAGCGCGTTGCCTCAGGAGGCCGTCGAGGATTATAGCGGATTTATGGCCAACTGCCTGCTTTTCTGCGTGATTGCGGGCTTTCTGATCGCCGCTATGCGCAAGCGCATCAACGTTTACGAGGCCTTTATCGACGGCGCCAAGGAGGGCTTTCAGACTGCCGTCAAGATTATTCCCTATCTGGTTGCGATACTCGTGGCCATCGGGGTTTTTCGCGCGTCGGGCGCCATGGATGTTCTGACCGACGGGATGCAATGGTTTGTGGGCCTGCTCGGGATTGATACCGAATGGGTGGGTGCGTTGCCTACGGCGTTGATGAAGCCGCTGAGCGGGTCCGGTTCGCGCGGAATGATGGTCGACCTGATGAACACCTATGGTCCGGACTCGTTTGTGGCGCGCTGCTCGGCCGCCATTCAGGGAAGCACTGACACGATGTTTTATGTTCTGGCGGTCTACTTCGGCAGCGTGGGCGTCAAGAAGACGCGCTACGCCGTGCCCTACGCCCTTCTGGCCGACATCACCGGCTCCGTCGCCGGTATCCTCGCCGCCTACCTCTTCTTCCGCTAATCATCGGTCGGTTATCGGGCGAAGCCCGGTGCATCGCGGATAGTCGCTGCACCCCCAAAATTCGCGCCCTTGTTGCGCTCCTTTGAGTTGCGTTCGCCGCAACATCGGCTTGCCACATTGCGGGCAGGCCGGCGCTTCCGCGGCCTGACGTTTCCGCGCTTCGAGGCGCTCCGCGGTCATATTTTCTGTGAATCCGCCTTGAACCTTGAAGTTTTCGAGCAATCTACGCAATTGTGACTCAAGCATCCGGTTGAGGCGAGAGCAAAGAATCAAAGCCGCATTTGCCGCAACTATGGCGTTATCGCCTTCAATCCAATGGTCATATTTTGCTTTTTGACGCAAAATGTGTTCGGCCGCGTCGTGGAGCAGACTGTTGCCATACTCAGGGCGGTCGAGTTCGATTTTCCAGATTGCCTCGCGGTTAGGATTGCCTATAGGCTCTGGGTTGCCAGTTGGAGGATATTTGCGAGCACCCAGGAGTTCAGGACAAGATAACTTTGCGAGAATTGGATATTAACGCCCATAGCGGTTGTGGTTTTTGAGGGGTTTAACTTGATTTATCTTGATTAAGCATGATTAAACAAGATAAAACATGATTGACCATGATAAAACTTGTTTAATCTTGATTTAACTTGGGGTTATTTGCGGTGGAAGTCGGCGGGGATTTCGCCCCAGGTTTCGGTTTGCCACTTGAGGACGGGGTTGGGGGTCGAGTGGGTGCGGACCCATCGGTCGGCACGGCTGAGGAGTTCGAAGACGCGGGCGTTTTCGGGCGTCGGTTCGAGGGTCGTTTTCGAATGGCGGTTGCGGAGCCAGGCGAGGGCCGTGCGCGAGTCGGAATAGACCGGGCGGGAGTGGTCGCCCATTTGGTCCAGGAGGGCGAGGGCGTGGACCAGGGCTACATATTCGGCAATGTTGTTCGTGCCGCCGTCGATGGGGCCAAGGTGGAATATCCGTCGGCCCGTAGCGACCTCCACACATTGATATTCCATCGGGCCTGGGACTCCGGAGCAGGCGCCGTCGACCGCCCAGGCGTCGGTGCGTATTTCCGGGAATTGCTCGTAGCCGGCGGAGGGGGCGCGCTTGGCCATCTGAATGAGCAGCGAGGCCTGGTCTTCGTAGGAGCCGCGGAAGGCTGCAGTGGCCGATTCGATGTCGGGGAAGGCCTTATAGCGGGCTCCGGCGAAGCCCTCAACCTGGGCCTGACATTCCTCCCAGGAGTCGTAGATTCCGGGCGATAGGCCCTGCCAGACAACGTAGAATTTCTTTTTCGGTGCCATAAGGTTTAAAGTCAATTGCCCGAGGCGAGGATATTAAAGTCGATATAGGGAGTGTTCAGGATGCTGCTCAGGGGTTGGGAGACGCATTTGCCCCAATAGAGCATCATTGCCGGGCGCATGGAGCGCGCCATGTAGGCGGGAGTTTCCCAGGCCTCCTTGACGGCGTCGAAATTGCCGGTCAGGGCGTTTGTGAGGGCCATGGCGGCAGTGCGGGGCACTCGGCAGCCCACGTTGAAATAGCAGGCGCGGGAGGCCGAGGCCTGAACCTGAGTGGAGCCGGAGCGCGAAAGGTCGATGAGCGAGAGGGAGGGGAAGGCGCGCCCGGGGTGGGAGGTAAGGTCGAAGACGAGGGCGCGCTCCTTCATAGCGTCGATGCAGTCGAGCGGGGCCACGAACGGTTGGGCCGTAGGGGTCACGACGACAATGTCGGCCTCGCGCAGGGCCGAGCGCAAAACCTTTGCGTGGAGGGCCGAGCAGACCGGTTTATGTCCGAGGATGCGTCCGGCCTGGCGCAGCGAGTAGAGGTCGTTATCGAAAATGCGGACCGTGGAGCCCATGCCTATGGCGTTATGGGCGGCGGCGATGGCGCCCATTCCGGAGCCGATAACCGTGGTTTCGCAAGGGACGATGCCGGTCACTCCGCCCAGGAGGATACCCTTGCCGTAGACGGGGTCGGTCAGCATGGCCGAGGCCACGGCGATAGAGGCGCAGCCGTCGATTTCGTGGAGAATGTCGGCGACGATGCGGTGGGTTCCGTCGGCAATCAGGTCGGCGGCAATCACGTTGACCTTTGCGCGCATGAGCGCGCGAGCATATTCAGGATTGTCGAGCAGGGTGGAGGAGAGGGTTATCAGCAAGGTTCCGCGGCGAATGGCGGCGGCTTCGGCGGGGTGGAGCGGCGCCATGGAGATTACGATGTCGGCCAGGAGGGTCTCCGGGCGGTTGACCATTGAGGCTCCGGCGCGCAGATAGGCCCCGTCGGAATAATGGATAGAGGCGCCGGCGCCCTGCTCGATGCGTATCTTGAGGCCGCGGTCAACGAGTTGGGCGGTGCCTTCGGGGGTCAGGGGAAAGCGGCTTTCGCCAAAGGGGGCGCCGGAGGGGAGTCCGATGGATATTTCGCGGCGTTCGCGGTCGGTCAGGACGGCTTGCTCAAGGGTAATGTAGTCGAGGACAATCATTTGGTTACGGGGAGATTGAAACGTTCGGCAAATTGGTTGGCGGTAATTGAAATCTGGCTTTTATCCTCCAGGAGGGTTGCGCAGAATCGGGCGTGGGCGCGGGAGTAGAAGGGTTCGCGCTCGGCGAGGGCCTTGGTGATGAACTCGCGGAGTTCATCGTCGGACCTGTCGGCGAGGATAGGGCGCTTGGAGCGGTTGCGGGTGAGGCGTTCGAGCAGGCGCGACAGGGGGGTCGTGAGCCATACGGTCAGGCCTCGGGAGTTCATCAGGTCCATATTGTCGAAGAAGCAGGGGGTTCCGCCTCCGCAGGCAATGATGACGTCTGAAAACTGGCTGACCTCGTCGAGCATCGCCGCTTCGGCGCGCCTGAATCCCTCCTCGCCGCGGGCGGCAAAGAGTTGGCTGACAGTCATATGGAAGCGATTTTCGATATAATTGTCGAGGTCGATGAATTGCAGTCCGGTAGTCCGCTCAAGGGCGCGCCCGAGGGTGGACTTTCCGCAACCCATGTATCCGATAAGAAAAATAGGTTTCATAAGCGCAAAATTAACCAATAAAAATGGAAAAAACAAAAACGGGGAGAAAAAGTGGGGGTCTGGGACAGAAAAGTTTAAAAGTGGCTGAAATTCAGGCGAAAAAAGTTTGCGAGAGTGAAAAAAAATGCGTAACTTTGCAGCGGAAATCGAAGCATGATTGCGTGCTGTGCGAGGCTAACATTCACGGAATGAGAGCGTTGCGCGGTGCGTATAGTGCGGAAGAAGACTGCAAGAAAGTAAACCAAATTTATATCAACTAACAGTAATCAACAGTTAAAAACTAAGATGCCTACTATTCAGCAATTAGTACGAAAAGGCCGCGTGGCTC
>CAYUGU010000022.1:0-29477 GCA_964444345.1 uncultured Bacteroides sp. | reverse complement strand
AGCAAAACCCCATCCCCGAAATAGGCACTATCGCAGTCATGGGCGGAGGCTCCTGGGCCACCGCCCTGGCTAAGATGCTCTCGCGAAACTGCAGCCGCTTCGTCTGGTATATGCGCCGCGACGACCGCATCGCCGAGTTCAAGGAGCGCGGCCATAACCCCGCGTATCTGACCGACGTGGAGTTCGACGTGGAGAAAATTCACTTCACCTCCGACATCAACGAGGCCGTGCGTCTGGCCGACACGCTCCTGCTCGCAATGCCCTCGCCCTACTTCAAGGCCCACGCCGCGAAAATAACCGAGCCGCTATCGGGCAAGTCGGTCATCTCGGCCATCAAAGGCATCGTCCCCGAAGATAATATGACGGTTGCGGAATATATGATTCAACACTATGGCGTCGACCGCAACCGCATGATGGTTATCGGCGGACCCTGCCACGCCGAGGAGGTTGCCCTCGACCGCGTCAGTTACCTGACCATAGGGTGCGCCGAAATCGCGATGGCCGAAGCCGCGGCAAAATGCCTGCGCAGCCATACGGTCCGCACTATCATCTCGCTCGACGTGGAAGGCATCGAGTATGCCGCCGTGCTGAAAAATGTCTACGCAATCGCTGCCGGTATTCTCCACGGAATGAAGGCCGGCGATAACTTCACGGCAATGACCGTCTCCAACGCCATACGCGAAATGGAACGCTTCATTGACGCCGTCGACTCGCGCCCGCGAAACATCTGCGACTCAGTCTATCTCGGCGACCTGCTCGTGACGGCCTACTCCAAGTTCAGCCGCAACCATAACTTCGGCTCGATGATTGGCAAAGGCTATTCGGTGACCGCCGCCCGCATGGAGATGGAGCAGACGGCCGAAGGCTATTACGGCACGAAATGTATCTACGAAATCAACCGCAAATATGGCGTAGATATGCCGATTCTGACCGCCGTCTACTCGATTCTCTACGAAGGGCAGTCGCCGCGCCGAGCAATCCCGCGAATGGCCATACACCTAACGTAAATTTAAAACTAAAAAAATACAAAATACAATTTAAGCCCCTCATTGTGGCGCGAACGCAGTGAGCGCAAACAAAAGCAAAAATGGAAACTTTCGACATCAACGTTAGCGCGGCTATCTCCGACCAGGCCGTTGCCGCGCTCCACAACGAAGGCACTGCTGCCCTCGAAACCGTTCTTAACGCAACCGGCGCCGGCAACGACTTTCTCGGTTGGGTTAACCTCCCCCAGGCAACCATCGACTCTGACCTCGTCGAGCAAATCATGGCCGTAGCCAACGTGCTCCGCGCTGAGTGCGAGGCTGTAGTCTGCATCGGCATCGGCGGCTCATATCTCGGCGCAAAAGCCGTAATCGAAGCCCTCAAGGGCACCTTCACCCCCACCAAGCCCGAAATCCTCTTTGCCGGCCAGAACATCGGCGAAGACTATCTCGCTGACCTTCAGGACTACCTCGCCGACAAGCGTTTCGGCATCATCGTAATCTCCAAGAGCGGCACGACAACCGAACCCGCAATCGCCTTCCGACTCCTCAAGGCCCAACTCGAAGAAAAAGTTGGTAAGGAGGAAGCCGGCCGCCTCATTGTTGCCGTGACCGACGCCCACAAAGGCGCCCTCCGCAAACTCGCCACTGACGAGGGCTACGCAACCTTCGTGATTGACGACAACGTTGGCGGACGCTTCTCGGTTCTCTCGCCTGTAGGCCTCCTCCCCATTGCAGTTGCCGGATTTAACATCCGCGCCCTCCTTCAGGGAGCCGCCGATATGCAGCAAATTTGCGCCAAACCCGGCAACCCCGCCCAACTCTATGCCGAGACCCGCAATGCCCTCTATCGCGACGGCAAAAAGACCGAAATCCTCGTGAACTATAACCCCAAACTCCACTTCTTCGGCGAATGGTGGAAGCAACTCTACGGCGAAAGCGAAGGCAAGGACCACAAAGGCATCTTCCCCGCCGCTGTCGACAACACTACCGACCTCCACTCTATGGGCCAGTGGATTCAAGACGGCGAGCGCACCATCTTCGAGACCGTAATCTCCGTCGAAAATCCCTCGCGCGAAAAGGTCATCCCCTTCGACGACGAAAACCTCGACGGACTCAACTATATTGCCGGAAAGCGCGTTGACCAGGTCAACAAAATGGCCGAACTCGGAACCCGCCTGGCCCACATTGACGGCGGAGTCCCCAACATAGTCCTGACCGTTTCCGAACTGAGCGAATATACGCTCGGCCAACTCATCTACTTCTTTGAGATTGGCTGCGGAATCTCCGGCTATATGCTCGGCGTCAACCCCTTCAACCAGCCCGGCGTAGAGGCCTACAAGAAAAACATGTTCGCCCTCCTCGAAAAGCCCGGCTACGAAGCCGAAACCGCCGCAATCAAATCCCGCCTCTAATCTACCCTAGTCCTACCGGGAGGTGCAGCGCTCCGCCGCTGCACCATTTCGCAACACATTCAGCGACCCATTGGTGCGCCGACGGAGCGACGCACCTCCCGGTACTAAAAACGCTTTCCAAAGGTATCCACCGTATACCTTTAACCGCCAAAATGATTATTGCAAAGATGATTTTAGTTTACCGGAGGGGGCGGAGGCCGAAGGCTTGGGCTTCGCGCCACGTCATTCCGATGCTGAAGTCGTTGAAGAAGATTACCGGCTCCAGGTCCTTGAAGCGATAAATCGTCACCTGATTTTGCAGCGTCAGGTTCTCGGCCACATATCTCAGGCGCGACGCCCGCCCCTCGTAGACTCTTCCCTCGGGGTCATGGAGCCGTCGAGGCAGCGCATAAATCCTCACGCCCTCGGTTGATTCGCCGGAGGCCAACACATCAAGCAGGTTGCACGGAATCTGCCGACGCACCTCCGGGTCAATTTCATAATTATAATAGCCCTCATCGTCGGCCTCCAGCATAAAGCGCTCCTTCTGCCAGTCCATATCGCGCAGATAGATATAGTCCCCGTCGAGTGCCAGCAGGGCGTTATAAATCTTAATCATCGGATAATGGCGCGAGTTAAACTGAGCGGCCTTCCGGACCACGGCCATAAACCGCCTGTAGCCGTCGAACCCCTCGTCAATCTGCCGGAACGTCATTGCCGGGGCAGTCGAATTGCCCAGCGGGCTCAACTTGAAGCGCACAATCTCCGAGTGTTTCCAAAAGAGTTCCACTCCATAATACTTCACCGAGTCGTTGCTCTCAATCACTGCCCCCGGACGCTCAATGAGTTTGCGCGAATCGTCCATAGCATACCATACGGCAAAATCCTCGCTCACGTCGCGACTCTCCAGGTCGTGGGTATTCATAATGAACTCAAAAGCGTCGAAGGTCCAGCCGCCATTCTCCTCAAGCGTGAAACTAAACGCCGCCTTGAAGTTGGCGGGAAATACCCAAAAGCGCGTCCGACCACCATCAGTCTCGTCAATCCATAAACCCTTGAGGGGCAAGCAATAGGTCGACAGTTGAGCATTGCGCATCGGGTCCGTAGCCACTATATTCCAGTAGGTCATCCCTGTGGTGTAAAGCATATTCCAGTAGTTGAGCGTGGTCAGTTCGCGCTCGTCGATAATGGCTTGCTCAACCTCGCGAATCACTGCGTCCAGTTCCGGCACCGTGCGGAAAATCCCTACGGGAGGCAACTCCTCCTTCAGAGCCAGCAGCAGACTCCTCATGCGGCGGTTGCGCTCCTGCCCCGGCAGATAATCCTTTGCCCCGGTGCGCAGCGGGCTGACAATCCCCCAGTGCATCAAGACGGTGAAGCAAACATTTATATCCTCCAGGCCCCCCGGCTCGTCGCAATAGCGCTTAAAAGCGTCCAATCCGACGCCTCGACCGTCAAGCCGGTTGCGCTCAAACGCCTTCTCGTCCGTGGCTACGTAGGCCCACTCAAAAAGCCGCAAAGCAAACCGCTCGCGAACCTGCCGACGCAGCCTTCGCCCCGTCTGCCCGTCGCGCAGCCCATCGGTCAGAAATTCTGCCCGTGCCCCTTCATAGGCATCGACAATATCCTCCAGCCCGACCACGCAGAGTTTGCGCACCCGCCGGTCGAGCCGCCGGGTCAGTTCCTCGATGCGCCGCTCGCTCGTCAGATTCTTCAGCGGCCCGAGTTCGCGCTCCGCCTCTGTCTTCGAATTATAGATCAACCTATGGTTAACAGCCATATGCAGCGGAGTCGCAATTGCTCCCCGCCGCTGCGCTTTATGCTTTTCAGTCGACTTTTTACCGCTCATTTCGCTTAATCCAAACTTTTTTGTCCGCCCTCTTGTCCGAGAGCAGAACCGTTAGTAAATTTGCACCGCAAAGATAAAAAAAATCGCAGAAGAGCGCAAAATTTCCAAAAAAATCGCTATCTTTGCCCGTGTCTTTCGGGGAGAAATCCGAAAGACCCAAGAAAAGCGTGTCGCTTTCCTTTCGAGGTCCGGAGAAATCGCCAAAACTTCCCTCCCACACACTGACCCCATCGAAAAGGAAGGATTTACGCTCTTCTGTTTTTGTAGGCCTGCACAATGCAAGTTACATAACAGAGAGGGCATCATCCGACCTTTTCCGCCGGGTCATCAGGGCGTTTGGCGATGCCTTCCGGACTGCGGAAAAGGCCTCCCGAGTCCTCTCTTTTCTTGCATTCCCCATTCCCCAAACGGCCAACTCCGGAGGACAATAGGCCCTAAAAAAACACAATGAAAAAGTTCTTAAAATACTCTCTCCCCGCCCTCTTTGGCCTTTTGCTCTGCACCGGATGTGACGACTATGACGACTCCTCGCTCTGGGGCAAAGTCAATGAAATTGACGAACGAGTAACAGCCCTCGAAACCCTTTGCGGGCGCCTTAACTCCGACATTTCTTCTATCCGGACTATCCTCGACGCCATTCAGCAAAACGACCAAATCAAATCCGTAATTCCTATCCACGACCTGACAGGCTCGGAAATTGGCTACGAAATTGAATTTGTAAATGCCGGAAAAATCTTTATCTACCACGGCCAGGACGGCAAAGACGGACTGAACGGTAAAGACGGACTGAACGGGCAGGACGGTAAAGATGGCAAGGACGGAAAGGACGGATTGACACCCGTAATCTCCGTAGCCACCGACTCTGACGGCCTCCAATACTGGACCGTCAACGGTCAATGGCTCCTCGACGCCAACGGGAACAAAATCAAAGCCGCCGGCCTTGACGGAAAAGATGGCAAAGACGGAAAAGACGGTAAAGACGGCAAAGACGGCGTTAACGGTAAGGACGGCGTTAACGGCAAGGACGGCGTTAACGGCAAAGACGGCGCTCTCCCCATTATGAAGATTGAAGATGGCCTATGGCTTGTTTCAATCGACGAAGGACTGACCTGGGAGACCCTCGGCCAAGCAACCGGCGCCGACGGCAAAGACGGTCAGGACGGCAAAGATGGCGCCGACGGTAAGGACGGTCAAGACGGACTGAATGGCAACGACGGCTCCAACGGACAAGACGGACAAACTCCCGACTTGACCGCCGAAAAAGACTCTGACGGCATAATCTACTGGAAACTCAACGGCCAATGGCTCTTGGACTCCGACGGAAACAAGGTGAAAGCCCTCGGAATGAATGGCAAAGACGGCCTGAACGGTCAGGACGGCAAGGACGGCATCAACGGCGCCGACGGCCAGAACGGTCAAGACGGCAAAGATGGTAAGGACGGAATAACTCCGCAACTGAAAATTGAAAATGGCAACTGGTTTGTCTCAGTCGATAAGGGCGAAACCTGGGAAGACCTCGGGCCGGCAACCGGCGCCGACGGCTCAAATGGTGACTCAATGTTCGAATCCGTGACCCACGACGATAATTTCGTCTACTTCACCCTCGCCGACGGAACCCTCCTGACCGTTGAAAAAGCGACCGCAACAGAACCGATTTCTCTCGTCTTCAACAATCAACCCGGAGTAAACTCTTTCTCAAAAAAAGCAAGCAGTTCCTCCTCATCTCAAGTTTTCACCATCACATATAGAGTTGATGGTATATCTGAAAGCGATAATGTCATCGTTACACTAATAGATCCTTCGGATTTTTTATACTCATGTAGCATTGGGGGCAAAACGGGAAACGTCGAATATCAAAACTCCAGTTCAAAAATCGGCACACATAAAATTTATTTCACAGTCTCCGTTAACCACATCCCCCGATACACCGACAGCCTAACCATAAAAATAACCTCCAACTAACTGTATTTCATCCCGTATTTTACCGCTCATTTCGCTTTATCGCCCAAAACTCTCCCAAAAGGCTTGCGAAATACAAAACAAGTGCTAACTTTGCACTCGCAATTAACCAAGGAAAGATTCCGCTTCCATTTCACAACGAAAACGAATTTAGCCCCTCTTTCCTACATTATTAAATCGGCTGAATCTGGAGGGCAATAAGCCAAACACAACAACTTCTTAATTATGATAAACCAAGCAATCATAAAGAACGCAATGGACGCCGGCCTCCCCGCGCTTAAAGATCTGTTCAAGGACCTTCCTAAGGAAGATGCGCTCAAAGGCATAGGAATCTTAGTTATTATGGCAGTCGGAAAGACCATAATAGAGGCAATCAGAGATATTGTACTTTCAAAGCAGTCTTAACGATAGCAATTATACAAAACTCATACGATTCAATTGTAATGAAAACACCATCCAACATCCCATCTTTCGGGAAGCACTACTCTGAGTCCGGCTTGTGGGGCAAAATTGCTTCCGCAGGAAAAAAAGCAGGCATTTCTGTAATCTACAAAGCCTTGCAGTTATATTATGCTGCGACCGACTCTCATACTCCATGGGAGAAGAAGGCGCTTATTTATGGTGCCTTAGGTTACTTTATTCTCCCTATTGACTTAATCCCTGACGTTTTGGGGGCCATGGGCTATACCGATGATGCCGCCGTTCTCACGGCTGCATATGACGCTTGTGCCTCTAACATTACCCCAACGGTAAATTACAACGCTAAAAACAAGATTAGCAACTGGTTCTCATCGTCAGATATCAGCAAACTATAATTTAGTTGGAGTTATCAGGCCTCCGGCCTGTGATTTTTTGGGAGGAGTGGCTGGTTTTTTCGGGAATTTTGCGTAAATTTGCGGGAGTTTAACCTTACCCACATTTATGCGTAAATCAATCTTTTACCTGTCAATCTTGCTCCTCGCCGCTCAGCCGGCTTTTGGCCGTTCGCTTAGTCCGGAGGAGGCACTCAATCGTGCTCTTAACCAGTCGCGCCGGGTCGCTCCCCGCGCAAAAATAAACCGTTCGAATGTTGTTGCCGAACCGTCTCTGACCGTCGGCAATGAACTTTACGTCTTTAATCGCGCCGACGAGGGCTTCCTGATTGTCTCGGCTGATGAGGTCGCCGCCCCGATTCTCGGCTTTAGCGACTCCGGCTCGCTCGACCCCGCGAACCTTCCCCCGAGCCTCCGCTACTGGCTCGAAGAGTGCAGCGCGCAAATCAGCCAAGCCTCCGCCGCCGGCGTCGAGGTCTATTCTCAAGCCCGCGAGGCCGACTTCGAGCCTATTGCCCCGCTAATGTCAACCCTCTGGGATCAAACTAAACCGTATAACAATGATTGCCCAACCTACAACGGCTTCCGCTGCCCGACCGGCTGCGTAGCCACGGCTATGGCTCAGGTAATGAAATATCACCAATGGCCTGCGCAGGTTGCTGCAGATGCCAATATATCTTACACCTGGCGCACGGGCAAGCAAACGCTCTCGGCTGATTTCAGTAACTATGAGTTCGACTGGGCTAATATGCTCGATTCCTACAAAGGTTCTTACACCGACGAGCAGGCTGAAGCCGTGGCCAAACTGATGCAGGCCTGTGGCTACTCGGTCGAGATGAACTATAACACAAATGCTTCTGCAGCGGTCTATACCCTCGTGGGGCGCGGACTCTCGGAATATTTCAAGTATGATAAGGGGCTTCATAACGAGCCTCGCGAACTCTACTCAGATGACGAATGGAACCAACTGATCTACGACAATCTACACGACTGCGGGCCAATCGTCTATTGGGGCGGCGTTCATTGTTTTGTCTGCGACGGCTATCAGGGCAACGGTTATTTCCACTTCAACTGGGGCTGGTCCGGCGACGGCGACGGATGGTTCTTGCTTAATGCCCTCAACCCTTCGACTGTTGGCACGGGGGGGAGCGCCGCCGGCTATAACGATGCCCAAGGCGCTCTGCTCGGAATCAAGCCCGCAACCTCCGACAATACCGAACGTCAACTGACCTTCTACACTACCGGCCTCACCGAGGTTTCTACAACAGGTACTTGGCTCAAAACGAGCGGAACCTTCATAAACTATTCGCCTTACACGGTCGATGCATATAATGCCTACAGTATTTTCAATGAAGAGGGCACAGAGCATATCGCCACGGTTGCAATCAGCACTACCACATCCTCATATTCGCCCGACCTGAACCATTATCTGCTTAACGGAAGCGTTCCGACGGCCGAAATTCAGGAGGGTACCTATAGAGTCTATCCCGCCGTGATTGTAGACGGCAAGGATTACATTTTCAAATGTCCTGCCTCCGCGCCCGGTTATGTAATCTACACTCGCACAAAGGAAGGGACGCAATGGGTTAACACTGCAACGCTCCCCGACGTAGGCAAAAAAATAATCATTGACCTCTCAACAAACGGCGACTTCTACGTAGGTCAACCGCGCGTAAAAATCTCCGGCATTGCCCAATTCACCGGCGACGCCACGGCCACGATGAAACTAACCTGGCGCCTGCTCAACCCGGAAAACAATGCCGTTGTCTGCGTCGGCGATGAGTTTACACTGCAATTTACCCCGGAGGGCAATCCCTTCGACATTGTCAGCCAATGGCTCGACTGCTGGAGTGTCACACCCGGAGACTACACTCTGGCCCTCTCTTATACGGACACAGCCGTTAGCACCACGGACTATTTCAACCTTGCAACCTGCCCCGTAACTGTCAGCCCCAAGGAAGACAATGTCTATAAAGCCACGGGCTTCACCGTCGACAACGCTACCGCTGTCGACCCCGAAAACATATCTCTGTCCGTCACTATTGAAGGCGAATCGGGCTATTCATACGAAGACCTCTTTTTCGAAATCTACGACGCCCACGACCAACGCGTTTGGGGTCCTGTTTCGTCGCCTCTTTACATTACCGCAGGCAACACTACCACCGTCAACGCCACAGCCTCGATTACCGACGCCGAGCCGGGCGAAACTTACTATGCCAAAGTCTATAAGAAAGTAATGGGCTCGCCGAGCGACATTTACGCAGCCGTACCTTTCACCGTAGCAAAGAAGGATGACCCGACCGTTGGGATACGCGAGATTTCGGGGCTGACCTTGAGCGGAGACGTCGTCACGGCCTCGGCTCCGATCCTCTCCGTGAGCGTCTTTACCCTGAGCGGACTCAAATCGGCCGCCTCGGCTGCAATCGACGGCAACTCGGCCCGTCTTGACCTCAGCACGCTCGCCCCCGGGCTCTACCTCGTGCGCCTTACCACGGCCGCCGGCCCTGTAACCCTCAAACTGACCAAAACACTATGAACGAAGCCTACGAAAATATCGTCGAGCGCACAAGCGTGCGCCGATTCACGGACGAACCCGTAACTGACCAACAGGTCGAAGCAATTCTCCGCGCCGCAATGTCCGCGCCTACAGGAGTGAACCGCCAACCCTGGGAATTTATCGTTGTGCGCACTCCCGAACTGCTCAAACAACTCGCCGACGGCCTCCCCTATGCGGCCTCGGCAGCCCATGCGCCGCTCGCAATCCTCGTGTGCGGCAACCGCGAGCGCTTCCTCGATGGCGACGACTCTACCCTCTGGGTTCAAGACCTTTCGGCGGCGTCGGAGAATATTCTCCTCGCCGCCCATGCCCTCGGGCTCGGCGCCGTATGGACCTGCATCTACCCCCATCCGGACCGTGCCGAAGCCGTCGGCAAAGTCATCGACCTGAGCGACAACCTCGTCCCCTTCAACCTAATCCCCGTAGGACACCCGTCGGCGCCCCACGCCCCCATCAACAAGTGGCACCCCGACCGCATCCACTTCCTCTAAAACCTGACCAAGGGAAAGGCGACGTCTCGTCGCCGTAAATGCTCACCGGGAATGACCACTCTGTGGCCATTCCCGGTTTCTGCAACACCTTATTTCATTTAGCGTCGCCCCGGTCCGTTTGAGGACAAACGGACCTCCCCATAGTTAGAAGCGGTAGATGAGGGCGATGGCGAGGGAGGCGCGCGAGGGGCGCGATTTTTTCAGGAAGGAAGCGAGCGGGGTGACGCTCTGACCGCCCTCGACGGTGTAAGTCACCGGGCAGGTCTCCGCAGTGGGCTTAAACATCTTTGCAAATGCGGCCTCATAGCGGAAATTGATGTCGGCCGAAAGCGGACCCCAGATACCTATTTCGGCGCCAGCGCCGCAAATAAACGCGATAGTTGCCGGACTGAGTCGAGGCTTCGAAGTCTTGGCGTCGCTCAGGTTTGTTTCGCCAAAAAGATTCATATAGGGGGCATCAATCATCAGGTCCTCATATTGAGGATAGATGCCGTAACTGAACGCCGAGCCGTGGACTTTCTTCACGCTTGACGTGAGGTCAAAACCGAGTTTAAAGCCCGCCAGGGCGTGGAGTTTCACGCGCTCGTGGACCCGATAGCCATAGTCCATATAAATAGGGAGAGTCAGGCGATGAACCGTGGACTTCTGGCTGACGTTGCGCAGTTCGTAATAGCGCTCATAAGTGTCGCCATCCATATCCGCCTCAGCCGGGGCGGAATAATGATAGTCGAGGGAGCCGATTTTGGATTTCACGTTGGCATAGCCGTAGCCGAGGCCGACGTTTGCTTCGAGCGACTGGCAATCGAGCGTCCAGACGGTGTAACCGAAGTCGAAGCCGAAGTCATGGGCAGCAGCACGGGTCGAGAGGCCGGAGAGGCGGCTTGCAGAACTCAGTGCGTTTCCAAGGCCAACCTCGGCCGTAGCCTTGATTGCAAACTTTTCAGGAGCAGGATTCGGCGTCTGGCCGGCCGCCGTCAAGGCTAAGGCCGCAGCCACGCATGTGATGATTTTGCGCATATCTTTGTGAGCAGGTTATTTATCGAACAATGAATTTCTTTGACTTCAGTTTGCCGTCGGCCTCAAGGGTGGCGACATAGGTTCCGGGGGCGAAGCGGCTCAGTTCAATGACGTCGCTTACCTCGGTTTCGCCGGGATAGGACTTTGCGAAGACGAGGCGCCCGGAAGTAGAGAAGAGGGTCAGGCGCATCGGCGAATCGCTGACAGCCGAAATGTAGGCCTTGGTGTTGACAACCGTAATCCAGTTCTCGCGGGCCGTAAGGTTGGAGTCGAGGCTGAATCCGTAGGTCGCGGGGTCGAGACAGAACTCCTCGCGGCCGTCGAGATGACGCAGGTTGCTCATCAGAATCTCTCCGTCGTCGTCAATGATATAGGTGAAGGCCCAGAAGTTATAAGAGGGCTCGTTGAAGATTTCGGGAGTGGTATGGCAATAGCGCAACTGAGTGTCGGCGAGGATTTCGGAGCGGCCCTCGCTGTCGGTATAGCCAAAGACATAGTGATAGCCGCGGGCCTTGAGTTCAGCCTCGGGAATACCCATCAGGACCACGAATGTCGAGGTCGTGCCGTCGCCCTTGCGGAGCAGTTGGCGGGGCGTCAACGGACGGTCGAGCACGTTGACGACGCAGGAGGCGCTGAGGCCGTTGGCAAGCGAGGCGAGAACGACCACGGAGCCTTCGGAAATGCCGGTAACGAGGCCGTTGTCGTCAACCGTAGCGACAGCGGGGTTAGAGGAAACCCACGAAACGGGCTGATTAGCGGCTTCTTCGGGCTCAATCAGCGCAACGAGCAGTTCGGTCTGCCCCTCATAGATTGTGATTTCCGACTCGCTCAAGGCAAGGGAGGTAGCGTCGAGAGCCTTCACGATTACGCGACATTCGGCGGTCAGGCCGTTGGAGGTCGACGCGACAATCACGGTCTCGCCGACCGAGACGCCGGTCACTTCACCCGTGGGAGAGACGAGGGCTGTATTCGCGTCGAGCGAGCGCCAGGCAACGCTCGGGTCGGTAGCCGTCTCGGGAGTCACCGTTGCAATCAGGGTTTCGACGTCGCCGACAAACATTTCGAGCAGCGTCTTGTCGAGTTCAATCTTCTCGACGGCGACAATTCTGGGGATAACCGTCACGGAGCAGGTTGCGGTCAGGCCATTGACGGTCGTCGCGGTGACTACGGCATTGCCGACCATAAGGCCGGTCACCATACCGGCCTGGTCAACGGCGACGATATCTTCATCGCTCGACTCCCAGAGGACGGTCTTGTCCGTAGCCTCAAAGGGGAATACAATATCAATCAGTTCAGTAGTTTCGCCCTCGTAGATAACCAGTTCGGAGTTGGTCAGGGTTATGTCGGTCGGAAGAATCTCGGGGGTAAGCACAGTCACCAGACATTCGGCGCGGAGGCCATTGGAAGAGGCAACGTAGATTGTAACCTCGCCGGGGCTTACGGCCGTCACTACGCCGGAGTCGGAAACTGTGGCGATAGTGCTGTTGGCCGACGCCCACGTTACGGCCGGGTCGGTCGCATAATAGGGCGTCACGGTAGCGACGAGGGTCTCCACGTCGCCGACGTTCATCGTGAGTTTGTCAGGCTCAACCTTGATTTTCTCAACGGCAACGATTGCGGGGATGACTGTTACGTGACATTCGGCAACAATTCCGTTGACGGTCGTAGCGGTGACAATGGTTTCGCCCGTCTTTACGGCCTTCACAATGCCGTTTTGGTCAACTGTGGCAATCTCTTCGTCGGCCGATGCCCAAGTTACGGTCTGGTCGGCGGCAGAGGGGTGAACAATTGCAATGATGTCAGCCGTGTTGCCTTCAATCATCGTTATACTCGTGTTGGTCAGCGAGATGCCGGTCGGGAGAACATCGTGGGCCTTGACGGTCACGTGACATTCGGCGGTCAGGCCGTTGGATGACGAGGCATAAATGATTGTTTCGCCGGGCGCAACGCCGGTGACTATGCCGGTTTCGGAAACAATGGCAATCGCCTTGTCCTGCGCCTTCCAGGTCACGGAGGAGTCAGTCACGTCATCGGGCGTCACCGTGGCGGTAAGCGAGGCCACTTCGCCGACAAAAATTTCGAGGGAAGTCGGGTCAACCTCAATGGCCGTGGCGGTAACAATCTCTTCGGAAACCGTTACTTTACATTCAGCCGTCAGTTCATTGACCGTAGTGGCGGTGATAACGGTCTGTCCGACCTTCTTGGCGGTCACTACGCCCTTATCGTCGACCGTGGCGATTTCTTCGTCGGCCGAAGTCCAGGTGACATCCTTATGGAGGGCGTTTTCGGGGCGGATAAGCGGGATGATTTCAGCCGTATCGCCTACATACATAAGGAGTTCGGCATTGGTCAGCGAGATACTTTCGGGCTCTCCTTCAATTGGCGTCACGGTCAAGTGGCAGGAGGCCGTCAGGCCGTTGGAGGCCGACGCGTAGATAAGACATTCGCCCGGCTTCAGGGCCGTCACTACGCCCTCTTCGGAAACGATGGCCACGGAGATGTCCGACGACTTCCAGGTCACGGTCTGGTCGGAAGCATAATAGGGTTGAATCGTCGCTTTCAGCGTATAGTTATCGCCGTCGGTAAGGGTCAGTTCCGAGGGAATAACCTCGATGCTGCTGACGTCGACAAAGTCAGGCACAACGGTCACTTCGCAGGTTGCGACCTTGCCGTTGGCGGAGGTCACGGTCACGGTGCAGACGCCAACCTTAAGGGCCGTCACGACTCCGTTTTCGTCGACTGAAGCGATTTCAGCGTCGGAAGAGGTCCAGGAAAGTCGGGTATCAGTAGCATTCTCCGGCTTGATTACGGGGAAGGGCTCGGCGGTATGCCCCACGCGCATCAGGAGGGTAGAGTTCAGCAGTTCGATGCTTTCAACGGGAACCGGCCGGGGAAGGACGGTCACGGTGCAGGTTGCCGTCAGGCCATTGGATGAGGAGGCGAAAATTTTAGTTTCGCCGGCCTTAATGGCGGTCACGACGCCCGTCTCGGAAACCTCGGCAATAGAGGTGTCGTTCGAGCGCCAGGTAACTTCAGGGTAAGTAGCGTCGGCGGGAAGAATCGTGGCCACCAGAGTGTAGAGGTCTCCCTCGGTCAGGACCAGGGTCTCGTCGACGGCTATAGATTCAACGGTCGTGATTTCGGGCACAACCGTAACCTCGCAGTAGGCGGTCAGGCCGTTGACGGTCGTTGCCGAAACGGTTGCCACGCCGAGGCTGTTAGCGTTGACGTTGACGGTCAACTGCCCGCTGTCGTCAACCGAGGCAATACTGTTGTCGGTCGAGGCCCATACGAGGGTCGTTTCGGTTGCATCGACCGGCTCAAGAATCGCCGTAAGGTCAGAGGTACGCCCCAGACGCATAAGCATCGTCCGGCGGTTTAAATCAATGGATGTAGGATAAATTTTCAGTCGCTCAACCGTTACGTGACATTCAACGGAGCGGCCGTTGGAAGCGGAGGCCGTTATGATAGTTTCGCCCTCCTTGACTGCGGTAACGAGGCCCGTTTCGGAAACCACGGCAATCGTCGGGTCAAACGAGCGCCAGATTACGGTCGGGTCCGTAGCGTTAGCGGGAGTAAGGACCGCCTCCAGCAGGAAGGTTTCGCCCTCGATAAGTTTGATCGAGGTTTTGTTGAGCGAGATGCTGAGAACCGGAATTATTTCCTGTTCGACGGTCACTATACACGTAGCCTTCACGTCGGGGTCGGAAACGGAAGTTGCAGTTACCTCAGTCGTGCCTACGGTATGGCCGGTAATGTTCCCCCGGTCGTCAACCGACGCAATCGAGGGGTCGGCGCTGCTCCATACAACGCGCGGATCCGTAGCGTTTGCGGGGAGGACAATGGCCGTAATATCATGCGTATGACCGGTAAGAATAGTCAGGTCAGGACGGGAGAGGCGAATCTCCTCCACGGGAGTGCGCTCAACCGTTACCTTGCAGACTGCGGAGGCCCTGCCACAGGTAGCGACAATGTCAACCTCGCCGAGCGCTTCGGCAATAACCGTTCCGTAAGCATCGACCTTGGCAATCGTTTCATCGGTCGAGGACCATACGATAGTCTTGTCGGCGGTATCTTCGGGAAGCGGATAGGCCGAGAGCGAGAAGGTTTCGCCGACTCTCATCGTATGGCTTGTCTCGCTTATGATTACTTCGTCGGCCGGAGTAGGCACAACCGCAACGGGGACCGAGGCTGAAACTTGGCCGCAGGTGGCCGTCACGGTAGTTTCGCCGAAGGCCACGCCGGTCAGCAGTCCGGTTTCAGGGTCGACGGTCACGATCGAGGAATCATCGACCGACCAGACGACGGTCTTGTCGGTAGCGTCTTCGGGCAAAACGATAGCGGTCAACTGCAAGGTATGGCCTACGCCAAGCATCGGCTCGGCGGGCTCGATGGTAATGCTGCGGGGCGAGATAATAACCGTTACATGACAAACTGCCTCAATGTCGCCCGAACGGACGGTTATATGCGCCTGCCCCACAAGGTTGGCGGTCACAACCCCGTCGGCATCGACTGAGGCAACCGAGGGGTCGCTTGAGGTCCAGACGAGTTCGTCAGTAGTATCGAAGGGGGTCTGGGTCGCAATCAGGGTTTGGGTGCTTCCCTTCTCCATTGTGACCTCCACTGGCTCGACGGTCAGGTCCGTTGTAGGAATCAGTACGGTAACTTCGGTAGTTGCCGTCTTGCCGTTGACCGTCGTTACCGTAATGGTAGCGGAGCCGCGATAGGCGGCCGTCACGACTCCGTCGGCGGAGACTACGGCAACCGAGTTGTCTGACGACTGCCAGGAGATTGCCTTATTAGTGGTCCACGAGGGCGTAAACTTCGGAGTCAGTTGGGCCGTTTCGCTCCGGATAATAGATACTTCCGGCGGGTCGAGAGCAATGCTGACGGGCAAGACCCCGAGGTAGACCGAATTATCGATAACCGGGACGTCAATATCGTTCGGCCCGACAAACTTGACAGCCGAGATTTTGACGTTTCCACCCTTCCAGTCGTCGGCCACGTTCACGTTAAATACAAGAACAGGGCCCGTATTGCCTATGAGGGACGGCTGAGGAAGGGAGGTTGAAAAAGTTCCCAAGTGAATAACCCCGTTGCGGACATTCGTCATCAACTGATAGGAGTCCGGAAAGCGGTCTGAAACCAGATTGATGTCGGGCTGGCCGTTGCTCTTGGTTGCGAGATTAAGGCCTTTGGGCAGCACAAAGTCAGCCTGGAACCCATAGATGTCAATCTCGTTATTGAGCGCAATCGAGATAGTGGCGGAGGTTGAAGGCTCATAGTCTGCCGCTACGGTATATATACGGTTTTCCGCCTTGGCCGTCAGGGCCGTGAAGGCCGCTGACAGCAGAACCAAGGAGGCTATTTTAGTGAACTTTTTCATCGTCAAAGTTTGAATATTGGCGTTGGAGGGATAGTTGGGATTCTATTTAAATTGCAACCTTTACGGTATAGTTTTCGATTTTTACCAGATAGACTCCGGGGAGGAGTTTGAGGGTCTCGACAGCAGAGGCGGAGGAGATTGAGCGAATCAACCGGCCGTCAACGCTGTAAACGTTAACCGGGAGGCCTTCGGCTTCGGTAATCACCACTCCGTCAGCCGTAGTGGTCACTCTTCCAACCGCAGCGTTTTCAACGCCACCGATTCCGGACATAACGCTACCGGAGCGTGAAGTCAGTTCGCTGGCGGCCGAGGCGGCATCGGAGGCAACGATATCGAAGATTTCAACATCGGAGGCCTTCAGGTCGCGTCCGCCGAGGGTCAGTTCAACCAGCGCTTCAAAGCCGGGCGCAAACGGAGCGCCGCTCAGGTCGAAGAGGACAAAGCGCATCGTGCGGTCGTCAATTCGGCGAGTCATAAGCGTATGGGTTGCAGCGCGGGCGCCAAGGCTTACGCCTTCAATCGTTACGCCTTCGGGCACACGGATATTAGCCTCAAGGGCTACGTATTCCTTCGAGTTGTCGAGGCCTACGGGAACCGTTTTGCCGACGGGCGCGCCGACAATCAGGGCGTCAACCGGCTCCTGAGTTCCGCCCTGCTTGGAGGCAACCTTCTTGGGAGCGACACCCGAGGGATTCAGGTCCAGGACGAGTTTAACGGCAGCCGAGGCATCGGAAACCGAAATAGAGGAGTCGCCGTTGAGGTCGGAACTTACGTTGTAGAAGTGGTTCCACTCCTCTTCGCTCATGTCGGTGCGCTTGGTGCCATACCAATTGACGAGCCCTTCTGGATTCTGAAGCGCGTAAGTTGCGATATTAACAACGTCGGCAATATTCAGATTGGCGTCCCAGTTGGCATCGGCGCGCTGCGGATAAACGTCTAATACACAGTCATGATAGTACTTCTGGTCTGTTTGGACGTGGATGGCCGAGCGACCTACGGCATTGAGCATTATGGTGCCGTCATGCTGCGGGGCCGGAGAAGCCACTACCGGGTTGCCGCTACTCCAAGTCATAGCCTGACCGTCCAGAGGCATCTCCACCGGGATGGTGTGGGTGTTTCCGAGAATATATTCGGGCATCTGCTCGCGGGTAGGTTGCGTTGCAAAAATACCCGGGAGGATTCGGCTCTCATGCACACTCCAAAGTCGCTTGTAGTCGTCGAGACATTTAGCCTGAACATAGATTTTACAGTGGGGTTCGGTCAGATTGGCCTCGCCTCTGATCTTGGGAGTGGTTTCGGTATAGACCTTGATGGTCTTGAGCACTTCGCAATCGTCGAACACGTTTTCACCAATCTCCCTTAGGGTTGTGGGGAGGGATGCCGTGTTCAGTTTCTGGCAATAATACATTGCCTCCTTACCGATTTTCGTTACGCCCTCAGGAATATTGATCACTTCGAGTTCGATGCAGTTTTTCAGTGCATAGTCATCGATGACCCTCAACTTCCAGTTTTCGGAGCGTTCGAAAGCGCGGAGGTGGCGGCAGTCCATAAGGGAGGCGATGCCGAGTTCCTCGATATCGTCGTGCATACGGATGGAGTAAAGGCCGCGGCAATCCTGAAGCACACCGGCATTCAGGCGGGTAACCAACGGGGGAACTACGAAGTAGGTCAAAGCGGCGCAGTTGGCAAAAGCACGCTCGCCAATGTTCTTAATCGATTCGGGCAGGGTAATCTCCGGAAGATTTTTGCAACCGTTGAATGCCTCCTGGCCGATGTCATATACCGACGGCGGAATATCTATGCCGACAAGATTAAGGTCATTTTCGAAAGCATCATTACCGATTCTGATTACCTGATATTCCATATTATAGTAATCGCTGGTCTCATCCGTGTTGATTACGGATGTCGGCACTACGTAGGTAACGGGGCCCGTAGAAGCCTCGGCCGGGCCTGCAACCTCGCAATAGGGGGTAGGCTTATTGCTGAGAATCCTGAAACGGAGACCATTTTTAGTTTCAAGAGCACGCTCTAAATGCACGAGGATATCGTCCTTGGCATCAATTTTATAGAACAGAGCCCACGGGGTTTTGCCCTTAATATCCTCAAGTTTGGCATTCGGGGCATTGGCAACCGCCTGCTTGCTGGCATAAACCTTAGGCGAGAAGAATGCTTCGTCGAAGGCCTTCGGGTCTTCCGCATAATAATATACATCGAATGCGTTATCACAGTCAACAAAGGTTCTGCGTCCGCTTTCCAAAGAGGCGGGAATACAAATTTTCTCTACACCCTTGCAGCCGGCAAACGCTTCATCGCCAATGGTCGTCACGCCCTCCGGAAGGATAATCTCCGGGATTTTGCTACATCCGTAGAACGCCTGATAGGGAATTTCCGACAACGACGCGGGGATAGTCAGCGAAGGCACTTCCGCACATCCGCTAAACGCATACTCGCCCAATGACGTCAGGCCCTCGGGCAAGGTCAATCCCACCGGAGTGAACTTGTCAAACTCCCAGTCTACCTCGTTCAGGAATTTGGATTCAAATGAGCCCATCAGGGTAAGTTCGACTCGTCTTACGCCATTGAAAGTTTCTTTAAAGCAATCGCGGAAGGCATAGTCGCCAATTTTGGTGACAGCATTACCCAATTTTAATTCCATAAGATGGGTGCAACCATCAAACGCATGGGCGCCAATCTCCGAAACTTTGTTGCCAATTGTTACGGACAAAAGGCCATAATCATAATATGAGTACAAATTCGAATAAGAATGTCCGCTCTCGCCGTAATACTTATTAGAATTGACTGCGGCTCCATAGAAAGCATATTCGCCGATGGATTCAACTTCATCGGGAATTACAACATGAGGGTTAAAACCCTCCGTAGGCTTTGAATCATACTGAGTACCGGAGAAACACTTATAGAACGTGTAAGGTTTAATCTCTTTCAGACCCTCGGGAATCCTCAGTTCCATAACGTTGGCGCAATTCATAAAAGCAGAGTCGCCGATCTCCACGATTGAGTTCGGGAGGCTCGCGAGCGACTTGATAGCCGAAGAGCGGAAGGCACAGTTGCCGATTTTAGTCAAACCGTCTTGAAACTCCACGTCCTCAAGTTTCACGCAACCATCGAAAGCATAGTCGCCGATAGTTTCGAGAGTTGCCGGGAACGCAATTGAACTCATATTGGTGAAACCGGCAAAAGCGTAAGGCTCCACTGCGCGGATGGAAGCATCTTCGAGATTAAAATATTCTTTATTGATCAAGAGGCTTTCACAGCCATTGAAAGCATACTTTCCGATGGTTCCAACGGGCTCGACACTATCGTCTGCAAACCATTCCACTTGCTCCAGGTTCTTACAATTATTAAAGGCGTAATCGCCGATTTGAATCGCCGGATTATCAAACGAGACATAGTTCAGGCCGCCAAAATATTCGCCGTCCGAGTCTTGTTCGTAGCAACTATCGAAGGCGTGAGCGCCAATGCGGGTCACGGAGGAGGGGATGTACACGAACTCGAACCTGATGCAGTTTGAGAAGGCGTAGTCACCGATAGTAGTGACCGTTTCAGGAAATTCTATATCATAAATAGCGGAAGGAGCGCGAAGCAAGGTCTTGCACTCGGAGTCATAGAGGATTCCGTAGTAAGAGGAATACATTTCATTCCCCGGCTCGACCTCAATTTTTTCCATGTTATAGCAACCGTAGAACCAGTTATCGTTAATCGGTCGAACAAAGTCAGCCGCGATGGTTACGGAAAAGATTCCGGTACAGCCGGCATAAACGAAGTCGCCCATCTCGATGTCTCTCAGTTCGGCAGTCTCCAGAGAAATGCAGTTTTCGAATGCGCGAGAGCCTATTGAAACTACCGATTCCGGGATTTCCAGAAGATAGAGTCTTCCGCATCCGGAAAACGCTCCCTCGCGGATGCCGGTCACCCCGGGCCTGATTATGGCCTCCTCGATGCTTGGAAGGGCGGAAATAACCTCGGTATAGTCTTCATTATAAATTATACCGTCCTCCAGATTTCCCTGGTCGGCATAAAGATTGCCGAAATCCTCAAGGCTGTAACATCCGACGAAGGTATTCTCCTCCACGGTGTCCACGTGTGAAATTCCTTCGACCGCAGCGAGTTCGGAGCAATAGGCAAACGCATAGTCGGGCAGCGACGTGATGGCATCGCCGAGCCTTACGCCAGGCATGTGTGAGCATCCCTGGAAGGCACCTAAGCCTATCGAAGTGAGTGAATTAGGCAGGACAACCTCCTCACTCGCGGCGTCACAGTAGTTCTCCGGGCAACTCATACAATTCGAGAAGGCATAGTCACCGATTGAAGCCACGTTCTCGCCCATTGTTATCGAGCCGAGATGTCGACACCCGTCGAAGGCGTGGGCCCCGATAGTTTTGACGCCGTTGCCAATCGTGACCTGTTTCAGGCCATACATCAACTTATGAGAGCCGCCGGGCACACGCAAGGTCGCATGGACGTAACAGTCGGCAAACGCGTATTCCCCGATAGAGGTTACTTTGTCGGGAATATTGAACTCGTTTATTTCGTGGCACCCTTGGAACGCATTATTTCCAATAGTCTGCACGCCCTCGGGAAGGCCGGAAAGGTTGAGCAATTTACATCCATGGAACGTGTAGGGATTGACGTTCTCAAGGCTGGCCGGCAGATGAATAGTCGTCATTTTCTCGCATCCGTAGAACGTAGAATCGCCGATTTCGGTTACATTATCAGGAATAGTAACTCCTGTCAGTTCAGTGCAATTCATAAAAGCACTGCTATTGATTTTCGTCAACCCGTCAGGGAGCGAAATTTCCGTCAGAGCGCCGCAATCCTTGAATGTCGAAGAAGCAATTTCATTGACGGTCCCATTGAAAATGACTTTCGCAAGTTGCGGATTGTTAGCGAAGGAGTTACGACCTATAGTCATGTTATCGCTATAGATCGTCACGATGTTCGTGTGCCATTCGTTCAAATACTTTTCACACCTCACTTTGCCCTCATCCAACAAAGATCCGATTTCCCAACTGGCCCACCAACTCTCATGGTTGTGGAACAACGAACGGGGATAGAACATTTTCAGGTTGTCGAAATAGACACGACCTCCGGTGCTATGATAGGTGTGGTCGGTGGATGTCTTGAAACAATTGCTGAAGGCATATTCACCGATGCTCTCGATTGAAGAGGGAATATCCAGTCGCATCAGGTTGCAGTTGGCAAATGCATAATCGCCAATACGTCCCTTTTCAGTAGTCGAAGGATTCGGAACTTTAAGGCCGGCGGCAGTCAACTCCTCGCCGATAGTAATCAACTCCAGAAATTGGCAACCGGCAAAAGCGTAGTCGTCAATAACGCAACTCGGGTTAGGAATCTTCACCTTCGACAGGCCATAAGGGAACATACGGCCCTGTTCGTCATATTTCACGAAATAACACCCTTCGAAGGCGTGTTGACCGATATAATTCACTGAGGCCGGGAGCAAAAGATAATTCTCCAGGCCCGTCAATCGGCCTCCATATCCGTAAATCGGATAGTCAACATTTGAAACGAAGTCTATCTTCTCCAATTTCCATTGATTACCCTCCGTGAAATGTCCGGTAGTAAGGTTATGGCAATTTCTGAAAGCGTAGTTGCCTATATGGGTCAGGTTCTCCGAGAATTTGATTACGCCGATGTCGTGCAGCGTTTTATTCTCACACATATTGAAGGCATAATCCTCAATTCGGGTAATCGAGTTGCCCATTATCACCGACCGAATTTTCGGGCAGTCGTCGAACGCCATTTTGCCGATGGTCGTTACGGTATATTCCGTACCGTCCGGGCCAACCACCTTTTCAGGGATTAAGACATCCTTCAATTCCAGATAAGAAGGATCGAAAACGACCTCAACGGCCTTTTCGCCCTCAGCCTCTGAAATGACCTGATAGGTCAAGGTGACCGGCTCGGTAAGTTCCATCACTTTCCAGCCTTCCACGTCCGTCTCGCGAAGGTCGAAAGTCGAATACTGGTAGCCCAGACTATAGGGAAGTTGCTCCACCGGCGGATAGGCATAGGAAAACTTATCATCAACGGCTGCCTGAGCAGGCAATGCTAACAAAAGCAGCCCCAAGTATAGCAGGTGTTTCATATGCAAATTGGTTTATTATTTTTTTCGTACAATTATGATATTAAATTTGCGTATTCTCCAGGCTATTCCCAGAAGAATACTATTCAAAATGCAAATTTAAAAAATTTTTTCGAAATAGCAATACTCAATCCCACAATTATTTCTAATTTTTCCTTAAAGCAAAAAAATTGATTGTCGTCACGACAACCAATCTTAGTTAACCTTAAATCTAATACCATGAAAAACACAGTGCAAAGGTAAGGAGTTTTTTTGAATATGCAAGCGTTTTCGCGAAAAAAAATATGTTATTTAGCATATTTTTAACATTTCAACCCCAATTTTGTACCCTTTTTCACCAATTTTTGCTGTTTTTCAGGCTAAAGTCAGCGCTCGAAGGGGCGACTGAGCCAAATTCAGGGCGGCAAGTTGGAGTTCGCCGGGCGTCACGGAGTTGATCAACTCGGTTGTGCGCTCAATCGACGGAACGTTCAGGCCATGGAGAATTGCGCGCCCGGCGTTGATTGCCTGCTGCTCGCGATTGTCGGCCCCGAGGGTCAGTTGGCCCAGATATTGCCGCTTGTAGGCCGCGAGTTGGCGCTCGGTCAGCGGCTTGTCGGCAAACCGGTTGAGGGTGCGCTCAACCAGGCGGCGACATTTCATCAGGTCCGTATGGTCGCAACCGAAGTAGATGGTCATCAGGCCGCAATCGGAGTAGAGCGCTGTCGAGGCTTCGACCGCATAGACCAGGCCGTTACGCTCACGCAGGGCCAGGTTGAGGAGCGAGTTCATTCCCGGGCCGCCGAGAATATTGACGGCCAGGGCGGTAATGTGGCGGTCAGGGGCGTGAAGTCCGCCAATTTCCGTGCCCATCACCGTATGCGCCTGATGCGACCCGTTATCTTGAACGGCCACTTCGGGCGGGCAGACAGACGGACGCTCGGTCGGAACCGGAAGAGCGCGCAACGGGAGCGCCGCAAACGCCTTTTCGACCTCATTGACAACCCGTTGCGGGTCCTCAGGTCCGAGATAGAAGTAGACGCCGTTATCGGCCGTGAAGCGCTCGCGAAGGTAGCGGCGACAGCGTTCGCTGTCGAAGTTCATCACGGTCTGCTTGCGCCCGAGGATATTGTGGGCCAGCGGATTGCCGGCAAAAATCATCTCGTCAAAAAGGTCATAGACCGCCTCCGAGGGCGAGTCGAGATAGGAGTCGATTTCGTCGCAAACGACCTCGCGCTCCAGGGCAAGCCCCTTTTCGGGAAATACGGAGTCGCTGACAAGTTCGCCTATAAGGCGCGTGGCCCGACGGAAATTGCCGGCAGGCATCAGGGAGTAGACCGTGGTTTCCTCCTTGGTAGTGAAGGCGTTAAGTTCGCCGCCCACGGCCTCCATACGGTTCAGCACATAGGAGCCGGAGCGACGCGATGTGCCCTTAAAAATCGTATGCTCGACAAAATGGGCCAGCCCATGGTCGGCGTCGACAATCTCCGCGCGCGAGCCGCTCAGAAACGTGACGCCGCAACATTCCGTAGCGCCGGGCATCTGTCGAGCCACTACCTTCAGCCCCGAGGAAAGCGTAGTAACTATCAGGGTTCCACCCATTTGCCGTCTTGCTTAATCAGTTCGATAAGGCGATCGAGAGCCTCCTCCTGCGGAATATTTTTCAGAACGCACTCGCGCGAGCGATAGAGGCTCACGTTCCCGACGCCGGCGCCAACATAGCCATAGTCGGCATCGGCCATTTCGCCGGGACCGTTGACGATACAGCCCATAACTCCGATTTTCAGGCCCTTGAGGTGGCCCGTAGCCTCCTTTATTTTGCGCAGGGTCGACTGCAGGTCAAACATAGTGCGCCCGCAACTCGGACAACTGATAAATTCGGTCTTCGAAATGCGCAGGCGGGCGGCTTGCAGAATATTGAGCGCCAGCGCGTTGGTATCCACGCCCGGGGCGTCGATGCGGATGCCGTCGGCGTGGCCGTTGAGCAGCAGCGTGCCGAAATTGGCTGCAGCCTTGAGCGCCAGGTCAGGGTCGGTGGGGTCATAACCGAGACTCATAATCACGGGGTTCTGAACTCCGCGAAGAATCAGCCGATGGCGCGCAGCCTGAAGGTCGCCGACGCGGTTGCGGTGGGTGGAGGTCAGGAGGATTATCTCATCGTGGGCAAACTCGCGCTCCAAGGCCTCGGTGGTCGTAACCTCGACTATCTTTCCTTCTATCTCGTCAAGTCCGTAGACCACCGGCAGTTGGCCGCCGCCGACATTACCCACGGCAAACGACTCGATGCGTTCGGGTGCAAGCGAGTTATAGCCCGGGGCATATTCAACGCGAATTGCGGGAGCAGCGGCCGCCTCGGCGATATGAGCCAACAGCGCGCGAGCCACGGGCACCTCCCTCTCGGGGTCCTCACTGAGCGAAACGCGGATGGTGTCGCCAATGCCCTGATAGAGCAGCGCGCCGATGCCTACAGCCGATTTTACGCGGCCATCTTCGCCGTCGCCCGCCTCGGTAACTCCCAGGTGGAGCGGATATTGGAGGCCTTCGTTTTTCATCGCTTCGGCGAGCAGGCGCACCGTGCGGACCATCACGACCGTGTTTGAGGCCTTGATGCTGACAACTACGTTGTCAAACCCTTCGGCGGCACAGATGCGAAGATATTGCAGGGCGCTTTCAACCATTCCCTCAGGCGTGTCGCCATACTTTTCCATGATTTCCGGCGAGAGCGACCCGTGGTTCACTCCGATGCGGAGGGCTCCGTCGTTGGCTTTCAGCGTGTCGAGCAGAGGCTTGAGCGCAGAGCGGATGTCGGCGCCGGGGCGCACGAAGTTGCCGGGGTTGATGCGGACTTTCTGAACGGCGCGGGCGGCTGCCATAGCCGCATTCGGGTTAAAATGAATGTCGGCAACCAGCGGAACGGAGACCTGAGGACGCATACGCCCCATAGCCTCGGCTTCGCGAACCCCCTGGGCGGTAAGGCGCACGAGTTCGGCGCCCGCCTCGGCGATGCGCTCAATCTGGGCAATCGAGGCGGCTTCGTCGGTGGTGGAGGTGGAGGTCATGCTTTGGACCACTATAGGGTGGTTGGCCCCGATTTTAACCCGCCCGCCAACGGTCACTTCGCGACAGGGCCGGCGGCGGCAGTTCAGCAAATCCATAGGTAAATAAGCGTCGGCTAATCAGTTGGTTTTAAATTCATATTTAATCTCGGCCAGTTCGGCGTTGGCCTTGACAATCTTCTCGTTGAGTTTCGAGCGATATTCGTCGAAGCGGGCGGCAAGGTCCGGGTCGCTCAGGCTGAGCATCTGAACGGCGAGGATGGCGGCGTTGAGGGCGCCGTTGATGCCGACGGTGGCCACGGCCACGCCCGGAGGCATCTGCACAATCGAGAGGAGGGCGTCGTTGCCGTCGAGCGTCGAGTTGATGGGCACGCCGATTACGGGCAGCGGCGTCATGGCGGCAATCACGCCCGGGAGGGCGGCGGCCATACCGGCAGCAGCGATAATAACCTTGAGGCCGCGGGCACGGGCGCCGCGGGCAAACTCTTCGACCTCGGCGGGAGTGCGATGGGCCGAGAGGGCGTTCATCTCAAAAGGCACCTGAAGCGTATTGAGGAAGTCGGCGGCCTTCTTGAGCACGGGCAGGTCGGAGGTGCTGCCCATTATGATGGAAACCTGAGGGGTCATTTGGTTTAGGGTTGAGGGTTGAGGGTTTAGGGTTTAGGGTTTATGGTTTAGGGTTGAGGGTTGAAAAGAAAAAACGCCGCTCAGGAAGTGGGCGGCGCTTTTTTTTACTTTCCGGCGGCAAGTTCTGCCTGTTCCGACGGCTTGAGGCGACGCTCCTTGATGCGAGCCTTCTTACCGGTCAGGGCGCGCAGGTAATAAAGTTTAGCGCGACGAACCTTACCATACTTGTTGACTACGATAGAGTCGATGAAGGGAGATTCCATGGGGAAGATACGTTCAACACCGATGTTGTCGCTCATCTTGCGAACGGTGAAACGCTTCTTTGAACCTTCACCTGAAATCTTGATGACTACACCGCGATACTGCTGGATACGTTCCTTGTTACCTTCCTTAATGCGGTAAGAAACAGTGATGGTGTCACCCGGCTGAAAGCGCGGATAAGTTTTGTTTTGGGCAAATGCCTCTTCGGCAATCTTAATTAAGTCCATTGTGACTAATTGATTGATAGGGTTTTACAATTGTCCGCAGCATTAACGCGCACCTCTTCGTCGCGACAGCGGCTGCGAAATCCGGGTGCAAATTTACAAAAAATACTCTTTCCGCGCAAGAAAATTGCAATTTTTCATTTTTCATTATTCTTTTTTCATAGAATTTGCGTAACTTTGTGGGCAAATGGAAAAGTATCTCGTATCTGCGCGCAAGTACAGACCGTCGACGTTTGCAAGCGTCGTCGGCCAGAAGGCGCTTGCCGCTACCCTCAAAAACTCCATCGCCACTGACCGCCTGGCCCACGCCTACCTCTTCTGCGGCTCGCGTGGCGTCGGCAAGACTTCGTGTGCGCGAATTTTTGCCAAGACTATCAATTGCACCAACCGCACCCCCGACGGCGAGGCTTGCAATGAATGTGAATCCTGTCGGCTCTTCAACGAAAACCGCTCGATGAACATCATCGAACTCGACGCGGCCTCAAACAACGGCGTTGAAGATATCCGCCAACTGATTGACCAGACCCGCATTCCGCCGACCGACGGCCGCTATCGCGTCTTCATTGTCGACGAGGTCCATATGCTCTCGTCAGGCGCATTCAACGCTTTCCTCAAGACCCTTGAGGAGCCTCCGGAGTATATAATCTTCATCCTCGCGACAACCGAGAAGCATAAGGTCATCCCGACGATTCTTTCGCGCTGCCAGATTTTCGACTTCAACCGTATCACGATTTCCGATATGGTCGAGCATCTGAAGTACGTGGCCGACCGCGAAGGAATCGAAGCCGAACCCGCCGCCCTCAACGTGATTGCCCGCAAGGCCGACGGGGCCATGCGCGACGCCCTTTCGATTTTTGACCAGGTCGCCGCCTCCTCGCTCAACAAGATTACCTACGCCTCGACCATCGAAAACCTCAACGTGCTCGACTCTGCCGTCTACAACCGGCTCCTTGAGGCGATTCTTGACGAAAACATTCCCGACGCACTCCTTATATATAAAGAGGTGCGCGACCAGGGGTTCAATAACCATTTCTTCCTGACCGGGCTGGCCGACTATTTCCGCGACCTCGTGGTTGCCCGCGACCCGAAGACGCGCGTGCTGCTCGAAACCGACGATGAAAACCGCGACCGTATGGCCGCCATCGCCGAGAAGTGCTCGCCCAAGATGCTCTATCGGGCTATGGACCTCTGCAATACCGCCGACCTTAACTACCGCACCGCCGCCAACAAGCAGTTCCTTATTGAGTTGACGCTCATTAAACTCTGCCAAGCGGACGGCCCCTCTCCCATTGATGGCGACGGAGAGGGGCAGGCTCTGCAACCAATCGTTGCAAAGACGCCAACCGTAGAGACCAAGCAAACCGCCTATACGCCGCCCGCTCCTTCTCCTCAGCCGGCAAAATCCGCCGCCCCCGCGCCCCGGGCCGCGCAACCTCCTCTGCCGAAGGCTGCGCCCAAGCCTCCCGCGCCCAAGGCCGTCCCGCGAATGGCTTCGCTCGGTCCCTCAATCTTCCGCCCCGGAGGACCCAAACCGGGCCAGCCGGGCGCTGACCAACAAACCAATGTAGCCGCCGAGCCGGTCGTGAATGTCCCGGCGGCAAACGACCCCGTAACCCCCGAGCAGGTGAGGAGCCAATGGCTTGCATTTGCCGACTCGCGCAGTTCAGAGTTTGTACTGGCCTCTACCCTACGCACTTGCGTGCCCTCGCCCGCCGGTGACGACAAACCCGAGGCTTTCAACGTAAACTTTGAAAGCCCCGCCCAGGCCGAAGTGCTCGAAAAGTGGCTCCCCGTGATTACCCGCGAACTCGCCGCCAAACTCAACAACTCGCGTCTGACCTTCACTCCCAAAAAAGTTGAAGGCAAGGGCTCCCCCTTGGCTTGGACCGAACGTCAGGTCCTTGAAAACCTGATGAAAGACAACGCCAACCTCCGCTCCCTCGTAGAGTCCTTGAAACTAACACCCGAATAAAAATACAAAATACAAAATAAATACAAAATACAGAATACAAAATACAGAATAAATACAAAATACAGAATACAAAATACAAAATTTTAAGGGTCCTAACATTAAAGCCCCTCACTAAACACTAAACTATAAACATTAAACAATAAACTATAAACATTAAACACTAAACAATAAACAATAAACAATAAACCCAAATGGCAAGCAAAGCATTACTCGTAATCCTTGACGGATGGGGCATCGGCAACCATTCGAAAGGCGACGTGATCTATCAAACCCCGACTCCCTATTGGGATTCACTCCTCAAGAACTATCCCCACTCCGAACTCCAGGCCTCAGGCGAAAACGTAGGCCTCCCCGACGGACAGATGGGCAACTCCGAAGTGGGCCACCTCAATATCGGCGCCGGCCGCGTGGTCTATCAGGATCTCGTCAAGATCAACAAGGCATGTGCCGACAAGTCGATACTCCGCAACCCGGAGATCATCAACGCCTTCAGCTATGCGCGCGACAACGGCAAGGCCATCCACTTCATGGGCCTCACGAGCAACGGCGGCGTGCACTCCTCGCTGGACCATCTCTATGCCCTCTGCGACATAGCCAAGGAGTATGGCCTGGAGAAGGTGTATATCCACTGCTTCATGGATGGCCGTGACACCGACCCCCGTTCAGGTAAAGGTTTTATCGAGCAGCTCCAGGCCCACTGCGCCAAGAGCGCCGGTGTAGTTGCCTCGATCATCGGCCGCTACTACGCTATGGACCGCGACAAGCGCTGGGAGCGTGTGAAGGTGG
>CAYUGU010000021.1:0-30643 GCA_964444345.1 uncultured Bacteroides sp. | reverse complement strand
CCGACCCTCTGCTTGTAAGGCAGACGCTCTGAACCAGCTGAGCTAAGCGCCCTTCAGGGTTTGCAATTTCGGCGGGTGGTAAATTTTGTGGGCGCTGAGGGATTCGAACCCCCGACCCTCTGCTTGTAAGGCAGACGCTCTGAACCAGCTGAGCTAAGCGCCCTTTCGCCGAATTGCGCTGCAAAGTTACGACGAATTTTTGAACTATGCAAAGGTTTTGGCGTTTTTTTTGTTAAATTATTTATCGCCGCAGCCTTATTCGGCTGATTTTCAACCGAGTGACGCCTCAAATCCGGCGGAGTGAACGGCGGAAATTATGGACTCGGGGGTTGCGGAGCCATTGACCGTGGCCTTAGCGGAGTCGAGGTCAACACTTACGGATTCAACGCCCGGGGTCTGAGCGATAGCCTTTTCAACGGAGGCGCGACAATGGTGGCAGTTCATGCCTTGAATGTTATAGATGGTAGTCATTTCCGAAATGGTTTGATTATGTTGATGATGAGTCTTGCGATGAGAAATAAAAGAGTAGATCAGCAGCCCCAGGAGGATTGCGGAGCAGATAGTCGGGAAAACGGGCCAGGACATATGAGAATGACAGCAGGCGGCGGAGGCGAGCGGCAGGGTAAACCAGGATGCGGGGAGCAAATAGTCAATCGCGAGGCCGAAGGCAATAGCGCCGACAATGATTGACCCGATATATATTATGGCCGATTTGCGGCCCATTTCGCGGGAGATTAGGGCAAAGGAGGCAAAATTGGCCGCAGGACCACCCATCAGGAGTACAAGGGCCGTGCCGGGCGAGAGGCCTTTGAGCATCAGCGACATAGCGATAGGAATTGAGCCGGTTGCGCAGACATACATGGGGATTGCTACCAGGAGGACCACAATCATTGCCAACAAAGGACGGGAGCCGAGGGCGGCGAGAGCGTCGGCAGGAACATAAACCGTAATTATTGCGGCGATTATGAGGCCTATAACGAGCCAGGAGCCGATGCTGCCCACGAGTTCGACGAAGCCATAGCGAAGGGCGTCAAGACATTTTCCGAAGAAGGACTTGCGAGGCTCGGCGGCGCAGCAACTTTCGCCCTCTCCGGTCTGAGCGGCAGCCGGCGCGGGAGCATCCTCCGTACGCCCTACGGCCATACCGCCGAAGAGGGCGGTCACGAGGGCGGCGACGGGCCTGACCACGGCAAAGGCCGGGCCGAGAAGCGACCAGGTTGCGGCGATTGAGTCCATGCCGGTCTGGGGCGTGGCAATCAGGAAGGAGGTTGTAGCGGCCTTGGATGCGCCGTTTCGCCTCATTCCGATAGCCGTAGGTAGCACTCCGCAGGAACAGAGCGGCAGGGGCACTCCGATTGCGGCCGACTTAACAACCGACTTCCAGCCGTGGCCCGACAGATGACGGGCAAAAACCCGCTGAGGGATAAACGCGTGCATTATCCCGGCAATCAGGAAGCCGAGAAGGATATAGGGTGACATCTCGTTAAGAATCGAGACAAGCGAACGAATGATTTCCATGACCACAAAGTTAGAATATTTTCCGTGCAACTTGGTGGCAAAGTAAAAAAGTAGTAACTTTGCAGTATGATTAAGGAAATTGAAAGTTTTCTGGAGCATGCCGGGATTCGGCCTACGTCGAATCGCGTCCTCGTTACGCGCGCCCTGTTTGAATCCGATTTCCCGCTGAGCCTCTCGGAGTTGGAGACCGAACTGGAGACGCTCGATAAGTCGAGTATCTTCCGCGTTCTCTCCCTGCTGCTGGCCCACGGAGCAATCCATGCGGTTGAAGACGGACGCGGAATTGCCAAGTATGAAATCTGCGAGGCCGAGGGCGAATGTCATCCGGAGCATTTTCATGCCCATTTCTACTGCGAGAAGTGCCAACGCACGTTTTGCCTTGACAACGTGAAGGTCAGCGAGCCTCAATTGCCCGAGGGCTTCACTTCGCGTTCGGTCAACTATATGATTAAAGGCATTTGCAAAGATTGCCGCAAGGACTGACAACCAAGAACTAAGATGACTGAAACCGACATATCCAAAGGATTGACGCCCGAGCAGGTCGAGGAGAGCCGCCGCACCTTTGGCGTCAACATATTGACTCCGCCCCCCTCGGAGCCGCTTTGGCATAAGTTTTTAGGGAAATTCAAGGACCCGCTGATAATCATCCTCCTGATTGCCGGAGCCCTCTCAATCGGGATAGCCTGCTTTGAGTATTACAGCGGCGAATCCGGAGCCGGAGCGTTCGCCGAGCCCGTAGGAATATTCATCGCTATCTTTCTTGCCACAGGCCTCGCATTCTATTTCGAAGAGAAAGCCGGGCGCGAATTTAACCTCCTGAATCAGGTCAATGACGACGAGGCGGTTCAGGTCGTGCGCAGCGGGGCGGTCACCGAGGTACCTAAAAAGGATATTGTTGTCGGCGACATCGTTATTCTCAATACCGGCAACGACATTCCGGCCGACGGGCGCCTGCTGGAAGCATTCTCGCTCCTGGTCGACGAATCGACCCTGACGGGCGAACTGTCGTGTGCCAAAACCACTGACCCGGCCCACTTCGACCCGGAGGCGACCTTTAAGTCCAACGAAGTCATGCGCGGAACGCGAGTGATTGAGGGCCACGGAGTTATGGAGGTTACGGCCGTCGGCGACCGCACGGAGAACGGCAAGGTCTATACCGCGGCTCAGATTGACAATAGCGTCCGCACCCCGCTCAACGAGCAACTGGACCGCCTTGGCGCGCTCATCAGCCGCGTCAGTTATGCACTGGCCGCAATCGTAGTCCTCGGCCGCGTCGGAATGTATGTGGCCCAAAATCCTTTCGAGTGGCTCGGATTCGTCTCGGTGCTCCTCAAGTCGGTTATGATTGCCGTAGCCCTGATTGTAGTTTCCGTCCCCGAAGGGCTCCCCATGGCCGTCACGCTCAGCCTCGCAACCTCGATGCGCCGGATGCTCAAGACTAACAACCTCGTGCGAAAACTCCACGCTTGCGAAACCATGGGCGCCACAACCGTAATCTGCACGGACAAGACCGGCACCTTGACGGAGAACAAGATGCGCATTTTCCATACCGACTTTTTCCTCCCCGAGGGCGACGCCGCCTTTATCTACGAAGGAATGGCCGTCAACTCCACCGCTGAACTCGAACACTCTTCTGGAGCCGACCCGAAAGTTATCGGCAACCCGACGGAGGGCGCCCTGCTGCTCTGGCTCGACGCCAAAGGCATTGATTATAAGACCGTTCGGTCAGAAAACCATATAATCGAAGAACTCCCCTTCTCGACCGAGCGTAAATATATGGCCTCGGTTGTCCGTAAGCCGGACGGCTCGGAGATTCTCTACGTCAAGGGCGCGCCGGAAATTGTTTTCGCCCTCTGTCGCAACTTCCCCGAGGGAGTCAGCAAGGAGGCAATCGACGCCCTGCTGCTTGACTATCAAAACCGCGCAATGCGCACCTTGGGCTTCGCCTATCAGGTCGTCAAGCCCGGCGACAAAACTATTGACGACAAACGCGTAGAGGCTGACAATCTGACCCTTATAGGCATCGCGGCAATCTCCGACCCCGTGCGCGAAACGGTTCCCGCCGCCGTCAGTGAGGTTCTCAACGCCGGCATAGGAATCAAAATTGTTACGGGCGATACTCCCGCCACGGCACGCGAAATCGGTCGGCAGATCGGCCTCTGGAATGACGCCACTGACGGGCCCGACAATATCATCACGGGCGAAGAATTTGCCGCTATCCCCGACGCGGAACTCCCCGAGCGCGTGGCCGACCTGAAAATCATTGCCCGCGCAAGGCCGATGGACAAGAAGCGACTGGTCGAAGCGCTCCAAAGCCGCGGCGAGGTTGTGGCCGTCACCGGCGACGGCACCAACGACGCTCCGGCGCTGAAAGCCGCCCACGTCGGCCTCTCGATGGGCGACGGAACCTCTGTGGCCAAGGAAGCCTCCGACATCACCATTATCGACAATTCCTTCACCTCCATAGGCCGCGCCGTAATGTGGGGGCGTTCGCTTTACCTTAATATTCAGCGATTTATCCTCTTCCAGATGACGGTCAACGTGGTTGCCTGCCTTATAGTTCTCTGCGGCGCGTTTATGGGCGTCCAATCTCCGCTGACGGTCACTCAGATGCTCTGGGTCAACCTGATTATGGACACTTTCGCGGCAATGGCGCTCGCCTCCCTACCCCCCTCCGAGCAGGTAATGAAGGAGAAACCGCGCAGCCGCTCCGCCTTCATAATCTCGCCCGCTATGTGGCGAAGCATAATCGGCGTCGGAGTGCTCTTCTTCATCCTCCTCTTTGTCCTGCTGCTCCGCTTTGAGCATACCGACATAACCTCGATGACCAACCTGCTCTCGGCCTCAAGCATCCCCTTCCACGGGCTGACGACCTACGAACTCTCGCTCTTCTTCACCGTTTTCGTCTTCCTCCAGTTCTGGAATATGTTCAACGCACGCGCTTTCGCAACGCGCCGCTCGGCCCTCAACCTCAAGGGTTGCAGCGGATTCAACCTGATTGCCGCCCTGATTCTCATCGGTCAGATTCTTATCGTTACGTTCGGCGGAGGCTTCTTCAGCGTGTGCCCCCTGAGCCTCTCAGACTGGATTATCATTATCGTTTCAACCTCGCCCGTCCTCTGGATCGGCGAAATTTATCGACTCTTCTCACACAAACAATGATTCTGCAAACCGTTCTTATCATTGCGCTTATCGCGCTGATTGTCCCCGTAATAACCCTCCTGCTGATGGGAATTCGGCCCAAGAATCCCTTCCGGGCCATCTCTTCGAAAGGGGGAGCCTACAGTTTCGACTCCTTTCTCGCGGCCCTCAAGCGCACTCAGGCCGAAATCAAAGATATTAACTACGACGAAGAGGAAAAGGAGTCCTATGTAATGTTCGTCTACCAGGGCGGAAACTTCCTCGCCGTCTACGATCAGGACCCCGACACGCGCCTGACCAATACTGCCACCATCGGCTTCTACAACTGCTTCTCAACCGACTTCGTCAACCTCGAAGTCATCGAGCGCACGGTAAATTCCGTCAATGGCCGCTCAACCCCTATCCGAATCACGATGCGTCCCTCCGACGACGGCTCAACCATAGACGTAAGTTTCCATATGTCAGGCCTCCGCATCGCCAATAACGACCAGGACGTCGAGTTTCTCAAAACCCTCCTCGCCGTCTTCTTCGATATCCGCCAGATTCTGACCGCCGAGTTCGACAAGACGATGAACAACGACCCGACGGCCGTGGTGCGCAACATTGCGCCGCGCGTCCATGCCAGTTATGTAATGGAGCGCGCCGAAGTCGAAAACTTTGCCCCGACCTGGGACGGCCCCTGGTGGGAAACCCCGAAACTGACCCTCCGCTCCGTGGTCGACCGCCTGACGGGAGTTATCCCTACCGACGAAGCCAAAATCATTGTCAACGGACAGCAAATCGAACAAAACGCCTCTGAGTTTGAGCCCTTCAAGATGATGCTCAAGCCCGACCTCCGGGCCGAAGACCCTGTAATATGCCGCTACCTGACAATCGACATCCTTGAGCAGCAGCATCTTATGCACAACAACGTGCATCTCATCCTTCGCCTCGAAGACGTCGAGGAGCGCCTTATCACAATCCATATGAACGCCATTCTCCCGGGGCTTCCCGTGAGCGCCTTCCGCCCTATCGGCTCGCCCGAAACCCTTCCACGCGCCTTCTCGTCTGTTATCGGGATTCACCGCGGAGGCCCAGAAATGTTCAAGGCCGAAGCCGAATATATGGCTCAGGAACAGGGACTTATCGAGACCCTGCGCAACGGAGATGCCGCCTACTGTTTCTACTGGGGCTCCGCCCTCTTCGCCTCCAACCGCTTCTTCGAAGCCGCCCACTATCTGAAAAACGCCTTCGATATCCTTGCCCCGGCGATGCGCGACCCCGAAAAGCAAAGCCAGGAACTCGCCGACAAGTTTCTCGACATTTGCTTCTTCCTTGGCATAACTTACTATAAGTTGGGACGTTACCACGATTCCTACTACTATCTCGACATAATCATCAATCAGCACCGCACCCGCTGGACCCAGCAATATATACTGACGCTCGTGGCCCTGCGCGACCCGCGAATCACGACGATGATTACCAACCTGCGCGAAAACCTCGTCGAGCAACAAAACTCCGACGATAACGGCCCTCATATCGAAGAACTTATCCGGTTTATCGACCGCCAGTTAATCCTCGCTAAAATCCAGCAGGGAAAGACCGACGAAGCGCGTCGCGACCTCGAAAAACGCCTTGAGGAAGCCCCCGACGATGACTTCGCCCTATTCTGGCTCGCCAATCTCGGATAAATCAGCCCGATTTTTAAATTTATGGAAAATTCTGTTTATACAATGGCCCAGGCAATTGCCGAGGCTCAGAGATGTCTGAACTGCAAGGTTCCGCAGTGTAAAAAAGGTTGTCCGGTCGAAAACGATATCCCGGACTGGATCCATGAATTGTCGATGGGAAACCTCGGCAACGCAATGGCGATAATCAACCGAAAAAGCAACCTCCCGGCGGTCTGCGGACGTGTCTGCGCCCACGAACGCCAATGCGAAGGCCACTGCGTCTTGGGCAAGACCGGAAACCATGTCAATATCGGCAAGTTAGAGCGCTTTGTGGCCGACTTCGATACGGAGATGGGCGTAATCCGCCAGCCGATTGTTCAGAAAACCAAAGGCAAGGTTGCCGTCATAGGCAGCGGCCCGGCCGGTCTGACCGTGGCCGGCGAACTCGCCCGCAGCGGCTACAGCGTCGACATCTTTGAAATGGAGCCGCAAGCCGGTGGAGTCCTGATGTTCGGAATCCCCGAATACCGACTGCCCAAAAACATTGTTAACACAGAAATCGAAAAAATCAAGCAACTCGGCGTCCGAATCTACGAAGGAGTCACCATTGGCCCCGACATCACTATCGACGGACTCTTCGAGCGCGGCTACGACGCAATTTTTATGGGCACGGGAACCGGCAAACCCAAGAAACTCGAAATCCCCGGACTCGAACATAAAAAAGTGCGCCAGGCCGTCTACTTCCTTCGCCGCGCCGGCCTTTACCGTGCCGGGATGATCAGCCGCGAAGAAGTCCCCATCAAGGAAGGCGACCGAATCTACGTGGTCGGCTGCGGCAATACGGCAATCGACGCCGCCCGCACCGCAATCCGTTTCGGAGCCTCCGAAGTCACCATTATCTATCATCGCGACATCGAACATATGTCGGCCCTTCGCGCCGAATATGACGAAGCCGTCAGCGAGGGCGTCAAGTTCCTTTGGAACTCCACCGTGACCCATGTCTACGACGACCGTCGCCTCACCGCCTCAATCGACGGCGTTGAAACCGAACTCGCCCCCGGCAAACTTATGATGGCCGTGGGCAGCCGACCCGCCAGCCGCATCGTCTCCACCACTACCGGCATCGAAGTCGACGAAAACGGCTACGTAGTGACCCGCGACGTCCCCTTCGGAATGACCACCCGCAAAGGAGTCTTCGCCGGCGGCGACGTCTCCGGCAACCAGGCCACAGTGGTCCACGCCATGTCCAACGCCCGCGCCGTAGCCCAAGGCATCGCCCAATACATCGACGCCCTGACCCTCCTCCGCGCCATCGAAAACTAAAGTAGGGCGGCGATCTCCGAGCGCCAAGGGAAAGGCGGCGTCCCCGCCGCCGTAAAAACCCGCCGAAACAGAAACTACAGCACCGGGAACGGCCACGCGCCCTCGCGTGGCAGACGCGCAAGCGTCTCTACCACACTCAGACAAGAGGCTCCCGCTCCATACTTTGTCGACCCCCCACCGGGAGGAACAGCGCTCCGCCGCTGTTCCAAAGGCCCGCAAACCAGCCGCAACAAGATGGGGAAGAGTCCACTGGGACAGGCACGCGCCCTCGCGTGCATGGCGCGAAAGCGCCAACGTGCGCTTGCTATCCAAAGACGCTTGCGCGTCTACCACGCGAGGACGCGTGGCCCTCCCGGCACTTTCCAAAAGGTCCACTAAAATGGGGAGGTCCGTTTGTCCCCAAACGGACTGAGGGCGACAAAACTCGCAATCGCATATGGAGGTGCCGGTCTCCGAACGGCACCACACGGGCCATTGCTTCGCGTCGTCGCGGGTTTTGTCGACCCAAACGGACCTTCGGCCCGTCGGGAGCCAATTGGCTCCCGCTCCATACTTTGTCGACCATATGCGCAAAAAAAGGCGCGACCCCGAAACGGGAGTCGCGCCTCTTCTCAAGAGGGATATTTGTCTTATTTAACGGCGACTTTCTTGACTTCGTTGCCTTGGCGGACGATGTAGATGCCCGTGGGCAGCCCATCAAGGCTGTCGCCTACCTTCACGCCTCGCAGGTCGTAGACCTCAATCTTTGCGGCGCTTTCGGCGGCGTCGATGCCATCTTCCTGTCCCGGTTCGTCGGGTTCAACCGTCGTCTTGGCGGTAACGGTCACCTCGGCGGTGCCTTCGACTCCCTGACAAGAGGCGGTGATGGTCGCAGTGCCTTCGCCCACGGCGGTAACCTTGCCGTTCGAGTCAACGGTGGCAACCGACGGGTCCGAACTGCTCCAGGTCACTTCGGCGCCCGAGTCGATGTCGGTCTTGCGGATGCTCAGCGTGGCGGCGTCACCTTCAACCAAGGCTATCGCTGCAGGAGTAACCTCAATCGTGGGATTCTTCACATCGCTCTTGGCCGAAACCGTCACGGCGACGGTAGCCTTAACTCCCTGACAAGTCGCGGTGATGGTTGCGGTACCCTCGGCGATGGCGGTTACGTGGCCGGCAGCGTCAACGGTAGCAACAGAAGTGTTTGACGAAGTCCAAACGACCTCAGCGTCGGCGTCAAGGTCGGTCTTCTCAACGGTCAGGCTGAACGAGTCGCCCTCGACGAGCGAGACTGCCTCAGGAGTAACCTTAATTGCCGGTGCCAATACGTCGCTCTTAGCCGAAACCGTCACAGCGGCGGTAGCCTTAACTCCCTGACAAGTTGCGGTAATCGTCGCAGTACCTTCGCCAACGGCGGTTACGTGGCCGGAAGCGTCAACCGTTGCAACAGAAGTGTTAGACGAAGTCCAGATAACCACGGCGTCGGCGTCAAGGTCGGTCTTCTCGACGGTCAGGTTGAACGAGTCGCCCTCAACAAGCGAAACCGCCTCGGGAATAACCTTAATTGCAGGATTAGCAACATCGGTCTTCGCCGTTACGGTCACAACAGCACTATCTTCTGCTCCTTCACAGGTAGCCGTAATCGTAGCAGTGCCTTCGCTAACGGCAGTAACCTTACCATTTTCGTCAACCGTTGCAACAGAGGTATCCGAAGAGGTCCAGATAACCTCAGCGTCGGAAGCAATGTCCGTCTTTTCGGTAGTCAGGGTAGTTGCGTCGCCCTCAACCAGAGAGACGGCCTCAGGCGTAATCTTAATTGCGGGATTAGCAACATCGGTCTTCGCCGTTACGGTCACTTCGACACTATCTTCTGCACCTTCACAGGTCGCCGTAATCGTCGCAGTGCCTTCGCTAACGGCAGTGACGTGGCCGGTCTCATCGACCGTTGCGACTGAGGCGTCAGACGAAGTCCAAACGACCTCAGCGTCAGCGTCAAGGTCGGTTTTTTCGACGGTCAGGTTGAACGAGTCGCCCTCAACCAATGAAACTGCCTCAGGAGTAACCTTGATTGCCGGCTCCAATACGTCGCTCTTGGCGGAAACGGTCACGGCGGCAGTAGCCTTAACTCCCTGACAGGTAGCGGTGATGGTTGCGGTGCCTTCGGCAATGGCTATAACGTGGCCGGTCTCGTCAACGGTAGCCACTTTGTTGTCCGAAGAGGTCCAGGTAACCACGGCGTCGGCGTCAAGGTCGGTCTTTTCGACGGTCAGGCTGAATGAGTCGCCCTCGACGAGTGAAACCGCCTCGGGAGTAACCTTAATCGCAGGTACCAATACGTCGCTCTTGGCGGAAACCGTCACGGCGGCGGTAGCCTTAACTCCCTGACAGGTAGCGGTGATGGTTGCGGTGCCTTCGGCAACGGCTATAACGTGGCCGGTCTCGTCAACGGTAGCCACTTTGTTGTCCGATGAGGTCCAGGTAACGACGGCGTCGGCGTCAAGGTCTGTTTTCTCGACGGTCAGGCTGAATGAGTCACCCTCAACGAGTGAAACCGCCTCAGGTGTAATCTTAATTGCGGGATTAGCAACATCAGTCTTCGCCGTAACGGTCACAACAGCACCATCTTCCGCGTCCATACAGGTAGCGGTAATCGTTGCAGTACCTTCGGCAACGGCAGTTACATGGCCGTTTTCGTCAACAGTGGCGACCTTTTCGTCAGACGAAGTCCAAACGACTTCAGCGTCGGCGTCAAGGTCAGTTTTCTCAACAGTCAGGTTGAACGAGTCGCCCTCGACGAGCGAAACAGCCTCAGGAGTAACCTTAATCGCCGGCTCCAATACGTCGGTCTTCGCCGTAACGGTCACTTCGGCAGTATCTTCCGCGTCCATGCAAGTGGCGGTAATCGTCGCAGTGCCTTCGGCAACGGCGGTTACATGGCCGGTCTCGTCGACCGTAGCGACTGAGGTGTCCGACGATGTCCAGGTAACTTCCTCGTCGGCTTCGATGTTTGTTTTCTCAACTGTCAGGTTAAACGAGTCGCCTGCGATAAGGGTTACGGCCTCGGGCGAGATTTTGACTACGCGGCGGAACGGGCGATAGGTCGTGATATTCTCGAAGTTGTTCCATGGCTCGGAGTTGCGATATTCCTCCTCAGCCCATTCGGGAACAACCAAGGTTATGTTCTGATACATCTCCGGGGTGAAGATATTCTCCAAATCCTGCGGCGGGGTATCGGAGTCAACCTTGAGGGTGGTCAATTGCGAGCAGCCCGTGAAGGCGTTCTCGCCGATAGACTCAACCGAGCGGGGAATCTCATATTCCGTTGCGTCAATAGGCACAAACAGCAGTTCATCCTGATTCTCGCTATAAATTACGCCGTCAACAATGACAGCCCCCTCCGGATAAGCAACGCTAATGCCGGATGGGAACGGCGACTCGCCGAGCGCACTCGGATAAGCCGACTTCTGCAGGTTCGAACAATTTTTAAATGCGTTTTCACCTAACTCAGTAACCGACGGCGGAATAATCACCGACGTCAGGCTGCTGCAGCCGGAGAATGCGGAATTGCCGATAGAAGTGACGCCCTCGGGAATCTCGATAGAGGTCAGGCTGCTGCAGCCGTAGAATGTGTAATTGCCGATAAAAGTGACGCCCTCGGGGATATTGATAGAGGTCAGGCTGCTGCAGTGCTCGAATGCGGTTGGGCTGATAGAAGTGACACCCTCGGGGATCTCGATAGAGATCAGGCTGCTGCAGCCGGAGAATGCGCGTGAGCCGATAGAAGTGACACCCTCGTGAATCTTGATAGAGGTCAGGCTTTTGCAGCTGGTGAATGCCCATTCACGGATAGAAGTGACACCCTCTGGAATCTCGATAGAGGTCAGGCTGCTGCAGCCGTAAAATGCGTATGAGCTGATAGATTTGACTGAATTGGGAATCTCGATAGAGGTCAGGCTGCTGCAGTCGCGGAATGCGGATTCGCCGATAGAAGTGACTCCCTCGGGAATCTCGATAGAGGTCAGGCTGCTGCAGTCGCGGAATGCGGATGAGCCGATAGAAGTGACCGAACTGGGAATCTCGATAGAGGTCAGGCTGCTGCAGCCGTAGAATGCGCATGAGCCGATAGAAGTGACGCCCTTGAGAATCTCGATAGAGGTCAGGCTGCTGCAGCCGTAGAATGTTCGGTAGCCAATTTTCTTTACCGAATCAGGTATAACCACTTCCGTAACTTCCTCTCCATCTATATAAAGATGGTGGGCATATTCAAGAGGATTAGATGCGCCATTAATGATGCTAAAGTCAATAGAACAAAGATGCTCTATGCTTGCAAATTCTGCTTTTGTTAATCCGGTACAGTCACGGAAAGCACTAGAACCACACGAAGTGACAGACTCCGGAATTTTTATTGAGGTCAGTTCGCTACATTTCGCAAATGAGGCGTACGTAATTTCTGTAAGCGTAAATTCCGTATCTCCGTCCATCGGGTGCTCGGGCAGAATCAAATCGCCGGAGACTGCATTTCCCGGCGTATAGGTAGAATTATCATAACTCCCTTCTTTGGTCTTGCAGGTCTTGGCCGTCTCACTGATTACCGTATAGACCAGGGTCTGACCCTCGTACTCATACTCAAAGTCGCGGGCTACTGCCGGGATCGCCATTAGCGCCCCCAACAGCAAAGTTGCTATCTTTTTCATTGCGAATATCATGGTTTTAGTGTTTTGCTGTCGTCGAAGTAAAAACGATCGAAGATTTTCGTCAATCGATAGGATGATTTCTGCGGATTTTTTTTCGCCTTGTAGACCCCGATAAATTCGAACGTGTCCTTTTGGCAATGATATTGCCCCGAAAGGTCGTTGTTGACACCCGCAATCGGAATACATATTTTCCCTCTGTAGTTACGGAATACAACAATGGGCATCGACTCAAGGGCTTTCGGATCAATGTCTCGATATACATTGCTGGCAATTTTTTCGAGGTCAATATCGCCTAATTTCTCTTCCCAAATGCAGATAAAAAGTACCCCTCCTTTAATTAATGCGTTAAAAGGATACTTTTCTACTCCTACATAGTGAAAAGGGTGAAGCATATAGAATCCGGGCATATAATACCCGAAATTCTTGAGGTACTCAAGCCTATCGAGGTCGTTTTGAGGCAGCCCCATAGTATAAAGTACCGCATCACACTTTTTCGAGAACTCCAGATTTAATGAGTCTCGAACCATTTCCCCCATCGATTCTTCGTCACTGGGTAAGTTTACATTCTCAAACTTAAATGCCATACTAAATAATTTGCGTCCAATAGACTCCCCGGATTAGACATTAGATTGGTTTATAAAAGAAAAAGCGCGGGAGTCTGACTCATTGCCGTCCCACGGTTTGAGGCTCTCGCATTGCCCGAACAAGTTGGACGGCAACGGCGAAGCCCACGCAAATATGAATGTATACGCATCGCTCCTATTCTCATAGGCGCAATGCGGACGTTCATATCCCAGTGGCGCAACCCGCTGCTTGGCCCTTGACTTGTTCAATGAAATTTGCGAGATTTCAAACCGTCAAGAAACGAAGCGCAAAGTAACGCTTTTTATTATGTCCGCCGGCCCGCCCTCTTACCCGTCGACAGGGCTCGCGAACTGGTCGACTCCGCAAAGTTACGAATTTTTAAATTAAAAATGAAAAATTAAAAATGAAAAATTTATGGGCGACGGAATTTTTATCGTTTCATTTTTCTTTTTTCATTTAATTGTCGTAACTTTGCAGTTGAAAAATCGATTGATTAAAATGAACGCTGAAAAAACTGAAATCACCGAGAGTGTCCGCCCTGGCGACAGTTTCCCTATGGTGGCCAAGACCTTCCAGGGTCTGGAGGACGTATTGGCCGACGAATTGCGCGCAATAGGCGCCGACGACGTGCTCCCCGGGCGACGCATGGTCTCTTTCCGAGGCAATAAGGAGATGCTCTACAAGGCTAATTTTTATTGCCGCACCGCCCTTCGAATCCTTAAACCTTTCTATACCTTTCGCGCGCATACGCCCGAACAATTATATGACCGGGTAAAGGAATTTGACTGGACCAAACTTCTTTCGCCGGAAAAGACTTTTGCGATTGACGTGACGGTCAACAGCACGGATTTTACCAACTCGCGGTTCGTGACCTATCGGGTGAAAGACGCGATTGTCGATTTCTTCACCGACCGTGACCCTCAGGGCAAGCGCCCGTCGGTGCGCCTGAACGATGGCGACGTGATGATCAACGTTCATATTTCCGGCTCGGAAGTAACCCTTTCGCTCGACTCTTCGGGCGAATCGCTCCATAAACGCGGATGGCGTGAGGCCCAGACCGAAGCGCCTATCAATGAGGTGCTTGCAGCCGGCATTATCCTTAAAACCGGATGGCATGGCGAACGCCCGTTTATCGACCCGATGTGTGGCTCCGGAACTTTCCTGGTCGAGGCTGCGCTGATTGCCGCCAACATTGCGCCGGGCGTTTATCGCAAAAGTTTCGCCTTTGAGCGCTGGGCCGACTTTGACGCCGAACTGTGGGACCAAATCTATAATGACGATTCGGCCGAGCGCCCCGTGACCTGTCAGATCATCGGCGCCGACATGTCGCCCAAGGCCGTTGCCGTTGCCGAGGCTAACCTGAAGCGCGCGGGAGTGGCCTCATACGTGACTCTCGAACTCAAGCCGTTGAGCCAATGGACCGAAGCGCCGGCCGACGGCGTACTCGTTACGAATCCGCCCTATGGCGAACGCCTCCGCCCGGACGATATTGATGCGCTCTACGCCCTTATCGGGTCGCAGTTGAAGCATGTATTTACGGGCTATCACGCCTGGATTATCGGCTATCGCGACGAGCAGTTTGCCAAGATTGGACTCACACCCTCATTTAAGGAGCCGATTTTCAACGGAGCCCTTGAATGTGAACTGCGCGAATATGTGATTTTCCAAGGCGACAAGAAATCATTCCGTGCCGCCGGAGGCAAATTGCAGACCCGCCGGCGCACCGAAAAGCCGCGCAATAAGTCGAACCGACCTTTCGCCAAAGGGCGTAAACCCTTTCAGCAGAAAGAGGAGAAGCCCCGCGAAAACTATGAGGCAACCTCGCCGGCCGAACCGAGTGAAAACCCGTTAGCCGCCCGCCGCAATCTGAAAGCCCTGGAGGCCATCGTCAACAAGCAACCCTCAATCCCCGCCCGCAAAGGCTGGCGCCGCAAACCATAAAAACCCTCAACACTAAACACTAAACATTAAACACTCAACCATAAACCATAAACCATAAACCCTCAACACTAAACACTAAACCATAAACCATAAACACTAAACACTAAACACTAAACCCTCAAACCCTCAACCATAAATGAACATCCTTCTGCTTGGTTCCGGTGGTCGCGAAGCCGCTATTGCCTGGAAAATCTCCCAAAGTCCCCTCTGCTCCAACCTCTTTATCGGCCCCGGCAACGGAGGCACCGACGCCTTCGGCAAGAACGTATCGCTCAAACCGACCGACTTCCCCGCCATTGAAGCCTTCTGTCACGAAAACGCCGTCGACCTCATCATCGTTGGCAACGAAGACCCCTTGGTTGCCGGAATCCGCGACTATTTTGCAGAGAAGATGCCCGATATGCTCCTCGTGGGCCCGGCCGCCGACGGCGCTTCCCTCGAAGGCTCGAAGGACTTCGCCAAGCAGTTTATGCAGCGCCACGGAATCCCCACGGCTGCCTATCGCTCCTTTACGGCCGAGACCGTCGACGAAGGATGTAAATTCCTCGAAACCCTCCGTCCGCCCTACGTTCTAAAGGCCGACGGTCTGGCTGCAGGCAAGGGCGTATTGATTATCTCCGACCTCAAAGAGGCTCAGGACTCGCTGCGCGAAATGCTCGGCGGCATGTTCGGCCAAGCCTCAGCCACGGTGGTCATCGAGGAGTTTCTCAGCGGAATTGAATGTTCAGTCTTCGTCTTGACCGACGGCAAGGGCGAATATCGCATCCTCCCCGTGGCCAAGGACTATAAACGAATCGGCGAGGGCGATACCGGCCTCAACACCGGCGGTATGGGCGCCGTTTCGCCCGTCCCGTTTGCCGACGCCGAATTTATGAAGAAGGTTGAGGAGCGCATTGTGCGTCCGACCGTCAACGGCCTGATTGCCGACGGCATTGACTATCGCGGCTTTATCTTCCTCGGGCTTATCAACGTTGGCGGCGAGCCGATGGTGATTGAATATAACGTGCGTATGGGCGACCCCGAAACCGAGGCCGTCATGCCCCGCATCAAGTCTGACCTCCTGCCGCTGCTCGTCGCCGTGGCCAAGGGCAACCTCGGCAATCTCGAACTTGTCGAAGACCCGCGCACGGCTGTCACCGTGATGGCCGTTTCGGGCGGTTATCCCGGCTCTTACCCCAAGGGCAAGGTGATTACCGGACTCGACCGAGTGAGCGACAGCCTCCTCTTCCATGCCGGAACGACAAAGAATGCCGACGGCCAACTCGTGACCTCCGGAGGCCGCGTGATTGCCGCTACAAGTTATGGCGACGACATCCCCTCGGCTGCCGCAAAGTCTTTTGATGCAATCCGCGCAATTGACTTCGACGGCAAATATTTCCGCCGCGATATAGCCTCCGATTTGGTTTAAACCGGACGCTCCCTTATGAAGAAATCACGCCCCGAGCGCATATTCTTAGGCCCGCAGTTTGCCATCTTCCTGAGTCTCTGCAGTGCCGCCGTAATGGCGGTGCGCGACTTTGCGCCCGAGGGTATCGCCGTGATTGTGATTTCGCTAACGCTCGGAGTGATTGCATCGGCCCGGATTCGTGCACACGCGCTGTTTAAAGGGCCGACTTTCACGTTTTTAGGAGTCTTTATGCTCCTCCAGGCGTGTGCCGCCCCATCCTTTGCCGGAACCTTGCTGGCGGCTTATGCGTTTGCGTCAACCGTGGCTTTCTTTATGTGCTTCATGCAGCCGCAACTGACCCGCATATTCTTTCTGCTGTTCTTGCTGACTGGCACTGCCGCCGTGTTTAGCCCGCCTTGGATACTGTGGGGAGTGGTCGCTCTGGCGCTGATGATTTCCGTACGTGCTTTCTCGTTTCGCGGCCTTGTTGCCGCCCTTCTCGGGGTAATCACTCCGTTCATTATCATCCCGGTATGGTCGACGATTATTACCCGCTCGCTTGAAACCGTAGAACGGATTTTGGATGTCTACCGTCAGCCTCTTTTCGACTTTCCGCTTATCCTCTCCGATGAGTTTATCTTCTCGGCAATTTTATGTATCTTGCTGACGCTCTTGACTTTCCTGACGGCTTATGGCTATCCGGCAAAGCCCCGCGCACGGAATATGTCAATCTTCGTCCTCTCGGCCGGAGCAATCATTTTCCCTTGCTGCACGATTGGGGGCGACGAATTTTGGCTTCCGCTTCTCAACTTTTCAACCGCCTATCATGCCTCGCACTTTATCGCGACTTATAAGCGAGTGGGCTGGGTGCTTGCCCTGATAATTTACGCATCAATTATCGCTTTTATAGTCAAGCAGTTATGCGGATTTTGATTGAATCACTTATCCCCTTTATTCGCGGGCTGGCCGAACAGGCGGGACACACGGTGGAATATCTTGAGCCTGAGGAGTTTACACCCGAGCGGGTCCGCGACGCAGATGCTTTAATCATACGTACGCGCACAAAATGTGATGCACGCCTTCTTGACGGGTCACAAGTCAAAAAGATTGCTACGGCAACCATCGGGACTGACCATATCGACCTGGAGTATTGCAACGCACGTGGAATAGAGGTATTTAACGCGCCGGGATGTAATGCCCCGGGAGTTGCCCAATATGTTTTATCGGTCATCAACTCGTTGCGCCCTGAGTGTCATTGTCTTGGCATAGTGGGCGTGGGCCACGTCGGCTCAATTGTTGACCGTTGGGCCCGGGCCAACGGCATCCATACGCTACTCTGCGACCCGCCTCGCGCACTGAGGGAGGGCCCCGAACAGTTTGTCAGCCTTGAGGAGATTGCCCGACGCTGTGATGTAATTACTTTTCACGTTCCGCTTGATTCCTCGACCCGCCATATGATTGACGCTCGTTTTCTCTCGTCCGTAGCCCCTGACTGCCTGATAATCAACGCAGCAAGAGGGTCCGTGGCCGATACGGAAGCACTGCTCGGCGCGTCGCAGCCGCTTGCGGTTGACTGCTGGGAGGGCGAGCCGCAAATCAACCGCCAACTCCTTGAAAAAGCCGCGGTTGCGACCCCGCATATAGCCGGGTATTCGCTCGAAGGCAAGCAGCGCGCAACGGCAATGGCACTCAAGGCAATAGACCCCTTGATAGACATCCCTTTGCCTCCGGTGGCCGACGCCCCAACAATGGCGGAAATCGCACGAAGTTACAATCCATTTACCGACACCGCCGCCCTGAAAGCCACCCCGGACGCCTTCGAAACCTTGCGCAACACCTACGCCTACCGCCCCGAACCCAAATAATCAACAAGAAGGGCGCCGATACGATCTTTAATTCTTGCGCGTTTTTCGTGCAAGACCCGGTGGCTCAGAATCCTCAATTGCTCTCTGCACTCATTATACTCCGGACTATTTTGGAGCCCGTTCTTGCGCAGCAACAAAAGGATATTGAAATTAGCAGCAAAACGCCTCGTTCTCGCTGCTCGATTCAGTAATTCGTCGCCCGAGAGCCGTTGCTCCATTTCCGACATAACTGAAAGTACGTCCATACGCTTAGGATTCCAAACATGCAGTATACTGCCTCCTCGATCACGATAATAATAACCCTGACGCTTAATGACGCATACCTCTTTTGCCCGCAGAATTATTCGGTCGATCAAATCAAGGTCCTCATAGGTAATCCCGGGAGTAAACCGCAGCGAATCAAATATTTTCCTTTTAAAAATCTTTCCACAGACCGACGCATTGATAAATCCGGTCTGAAAAAGTATTTCCGCCAATGCTTCGCGAGATGTTTTAATCTCGATATCCCCATTGCCGCTCTTAAAGGCCAATGAAACGATGTCAATCCCGTCGTTAATATTCGACACCCCCGTTTCAAGCATATCAGGCTCAATCCAATCGTCGGAATCGATAAAAGTTATCAACTCTCCCTCAGCGTTGTCCAGGCCGCTATTGCGTGCTTCCGAGAGTCCGCGGTTGGAGGGGTGGCGGAGGAGGCGGAAGCGCGGGTCGGCGGCACAGAACTCTTCGGCAATGGCGGCGGAAGAGTCGGTCGAGGCATCGTCGACCATTATGCACTCCCAGTTAGTGTAGGTTTGGGCAATAACCGAGTTGAGGCATTCCCGAAGGTATGCCTCAACATTATAGATAGGAATAATTATGCTGACAAGCGGGGCAGACATTACTCAACTACCTTCACTTTCTGAATCTTGATGTCCGAAACCGGACGGTCGGCGGCGTCGGTCTTGGCCTTCTGAATCTTTTCGACCACGTCCATGCCCTTGACAACCTCGCCAAAGACAGTGTACTGGCCGTCGAGATGCGGAGTGCCGCCTACGGTTTTATAGGCCTCACGCTGAGCGTCGGTCAGCCCCACAGCGCCTTCAGCCTGAGCCTTGGCTTCGGCCTGAGCGATAAACTCATCCTGGAGTTTCTGCAGTCCGTCCATATCGCCGGCCTGCTGCATCTGGCGAATACGCTCCTGATTTTGGGCGGCAAGTTCGTAGAAGTATTTTTGAACGGCGCCATTCTTCATATGGCCCTCAATCTGAGCCAGTTCGGCGTCGGAATATTTCTTGCCGGTCACGATATAGAACTGCGAGCCTGAACTTTTGCGCTCGGGGTTCACCTGGTCGCCGGTGCGGGCAGCCGAAAGGGCACCATACTTATGGAAGTGTTTCGGATAGACAAATTCGGCGTCAATCTGGTAGCCCGGGCCACCGGAGCCGAGGTGCTGACCGGGCTTGGCGTTTTTGCTGTCGGGGTCGCCGGCCTGAACCATAAATTCGTTGATTACGCGGTGAAAGAGAGTGCCTTCATAAAACCCGTCATTGGCGAGTTTGATGAAGTTTTCCTGATGTTTGGGCGTATCGCCGTAGAGAACCACTTCAATGTCGCCCTCAGAGGTCGATATGATGACCTTCTTGTCAGGTCCGGCAGGGGTCGTTTCAGTTGCTGTCATGGTTGAATCCTGGTTAGATGAAAGTTCTTCGTTAGTTTGGTCTGAGGCTTTGGCCGAGCAGGACATCAGTCCGAGGACACAAGCCATTGAGATTAAAGTCTTTTTCATAAGGCAGAGGTTGGGTGAAGCCGCTTATAGATGCGGCGGAAGTTATTGTCGGTCAATGAAAGTTCGGCGGCGTTTTCTTCGCAGTCTTCGCCGTAAATTGAGGTCAGCAGGGCCGGGAGATACTTGTGTTCGCGGTCGCGCTCAATGGTCGAAGCGATGAGCGACGAAATCTGAGGGGCATAGAGCGTCGAGTCGATTGCGTTAAGATAGCGCGCCGCCGAGGCTGTAAATTGCCCGCGGGAATCGATGCGCTCCATATTGTCTACAAGCCACTGGATATCAAGTTCGTCCGTGCCTATATGGTTAGCGATATATTCGTAGGTCAAAAGTCCGTCAATATCGGCGCTGAGGGTTTTCTTCTCTTCGTCTGTCATTTATTCGGTCACTAATTGTTGGCCGCGAAGAATCGCCTCGCGGTTGAGGGGAATCAGGTTATGATGGCGCGGAGGGAGGGTCTTTTCGAGACCTTTGACAACCGCTTCGATAGGCACCATAGACACAAGTTTCAGGAGTGCGCCGAGGAGCAACATATTGTAGGTCTTCGGATTGCCGGTCTCGATAGCGGCCTCCGTGGCGTTAACCTCGGCAATCTTTATGTCAGTGCGCTGCGGCTTGTGGTGGATACCATAGGGGTCATAAATCAATACGCCTCCGGGCTTCACGCGGCTCTCAAACTTGTCGAGACTCTGCTGATTGAGAATCACGGCAACGTCATAGGAGTCGAGCACGGGCGACGAAATGGGCTCATCGGAGAGCACTACGGTTACGTTGGCCGTGCCGCCGCGCTGTTCGGGGCCGTAGGCGGGCATCCAGGTAACTTCCTTGCCGTCGAGCAGTCCGGCGTAGGCCAGAATCTTACCCATCGAGAGGACACCCTGGCCGCCAAATCCGGCTATTATAATTTCATGTTTCATTTCGGATTCACGGTATTTTTGAGTTCGCCGAGAGGATATTTCTCAAACATATTTTCCTCCATCCATTTGTTGGCCTTTGCGGGCGACATTTTCCAACCGCTGTTGCAGGTCGAGACGATTTCAACAAAGGAGGTGCCTTTCTTGTCGCGCGCATTGATCAGGGCCTGCTTGATTGCGGCCTTGGCCTTACGCACGGCAGCAGGTGTATGAACGGCTTCGCGCGTAACATAGCAGGTCCCGTCGAGTTCCTTGACCAGGGAGGTGATGTTAAGCGGATAACCGTTCAGGTCCACGCGGCGGCCGTAGGGAGTCGTCGAGGTCTTCATCCCTTCGAGGGTTGTCGGAGCCATCTGTCCGCCGGTCATGCCGTAGATGCCGTTATTGATGAAGATTATCGTGATATTCTCGCCTCGGTTACAGGCGTGGATGGTTTCGCAGGTACCTATGGCGGCAAGGTCGCCGTCGCCCTGATAGGTGAAGACGGTAGCCTCGGGATTAAGGCGCGAAAGCCCCGTGGCTACGGCGGGAGCACGGCCATGGGCGGCCTCGACCCAGTCAACGTCGATATAGTTATAGGCAAACACCGCGCAACCTACGGGAGCCACGCCGATTGCCGAATCTTCCAGCCCGAGTTCGTCGATCACTTCGGCCAGCAACTTATGGACTACGCCATGTGAACAGCCCGGGCAATAGTGCATATTAACGTCAAGCAGCAGGCGCGGTTTGGCCGCAACCTTGCTTCCGCCGGCGGCAATTATTTCTTCTTTAGTCATTTTGCGTCCTCCTCCATCTTTACGTTAAAGTCATCGCATAGGGCATCCAACACCTCCGTCGGGTTCGGAACGATACCGCCCGTGCGCCCGAAATGGCAAACAGGAGTCTTGCCCTCTACGGCCAGACGTACATCTTCAACCATTTGTCCGGCGTTCAGTTCGGCAACGAGGATGCCTTTCATACGTTCGGCAAGCGAGGCGATGGCCTTCTTCGGGAAGGGCCATAGAGTGATTGGCCGCAACAGACCAACTTTGATTCCTCGCGCGCGAGCATCTTCTATCGACTTCCGACAGATTCGAGCCATACAACCGAAGGCGACAATCAGATATTCGGCGTCTTCGGTCATATATTCCTCAAATCTGACCTCATTCTCCTCAATCAGACGGTAGGTTTCCTGCAGGCGTATATTGTTCTTTTCCATAGCCTGCGGATCGAGTTCAAGCGTCGTCGAAACATTGCGCTTCGAGCGTCCGTGCTTGCCGCGGGCAGCCCACGGACATTGGGCAACAATCTCCTCCGGGGTGCGTCGCGCCTTGGCGGGCGGGAGAACTACCTTCTCCATCATTTGCCCGATAACGCCGTCGGCAAGAATCATTGCCGGAGTGCGATACTTGAACGCCAGGTCAAAGCCGAGGCCCACAAAGTCAGCCATATCCTGAACCGACGAGGGCGCCAGCACTATCAAATGATAGTCGCCATGTCCGCCACCCTTGACCGCCTGAAAATAGTCGGCCTGCGAGGGTTGAATGGTGCCCAGACCCGGGCCGCCGCGCATCACGTTGACAATCAGCGCGGGGAGTTCGCCGGCGGCAATATAACTGATACCCTCCTGCTTGAGGCTCACGCCGGGCGACGACGAAGAGGTCATCACGGCCTTTCCCGACGATGCACCTCCATAAACCATATTGATTGCAGCGACTTCGCTCTCGGCCTGCAAGACCACCATACCGGTGGTTTCCCAAGGCATCAAAGCCTCAAGGGTCTCGAGAACTTCGCTCTGAGGGGTAATGGGATAGCCGAAATAGCCGTCAACGCCGTAGCGGATGGCTGCGTGGGCAATCGCCTCATTTCCCTTTAACAGTTTTACTTCTTCTGTCTGTGTCATAAACTTCACTTGATGACCACTTTGTAGACCTCGATGCACGCATCGGGACAAACAAGCGCACACGACGCACAGCCGATACACTTATCCGGGTCGGCGGCATACGCGAAATGATAGCCTCGGTCATTGACCTCCTTCGCGCGGAGCGAAAGCACATCCGTCGGACAGGCCACGACGCAAAGGTTACACCCCTTGCATTTGGCGCTATCAATTTCTACTGTGCCGATTACTTTAGCCATAGTCTTTGTTGAAATGTTTTACTTTAAAGCGCAAATATAAGCAAACTTTTCCAAATAACGCCAATTTTTAGTGCAAATTAACCAACTGCACGCTTTTCCTTAATCTGTGCAACAAGCCAAATACCATACCGCTTGATTTTTTTCGTCAAAAAAATTATTGAAAAAATTTGCGTATATCGAAAAAAGGTCGTAACTTTGCAGTCGTTAAACCAATGGCGATTTAGTGTAGTGGTCTAGCACGCCGCCCTCTCACGGCGGAAACCCGGGTTCGAGTCCCGGATTCGCTACTCCTAAGAATGCGAACAGTCCACAGTTATCCGGATTGTTCGCTTTTTTCTTTAGTTTTTTCAATCATGTCCGGGAAAAATCAAAAATATTCTATTCCGTTCGCCCTAATCTCGCTGCTCTTCCTGCTGTGGGGTATCGCGAACAATATGAATGACACCCTGCTGGCTGCCTTCAAGCGTATTATGTCGATTTCCGACTTCCAGACGTCGCTCGTGCAGTTCGCCTTCTACGGGGCTTACTTCTGTCTGGCCCTCCCGGCCGCCCTCTTCATCCGTCGCTTCTCCTATAAGAGCGGAATCATTCTGGGCCTGATCGTCTATGCCGCGGGAACTATGCTTTTCCTCCCGGCCGGACGAGCCGCCAGTTATCCGTTTTTTCTCTTTGCAATCTACGTGATGGCTGCGGGCTGTGCAATCCTCGAAACTACGGCCAATCCCTATATCCTGGCCCTGGGCCCGCGCGAGTCAGCCACCATGCGCCTTAATATCGCCCAGACCCTCAATCCGTTAGGCGCCATTATCGGAATCCTCCTCAGCCGAATGTTTATTCTTAACGAACTCAACGAAGCGGGAGCCGCCGAGCGCAACCAAATGGACCCTCAGGCCTTGGCCGCCCTCCAAAATCATGAACTCGGAGCCGTTGCCGGGACCTATTTCCTCTTGGGCTGCGGGCTTCTGCTGCTGATGTTCATTATTTGGTTTGTCAAAATGCCTTCTGTCAGCGACTCTTCCGGCTCTGCGGCCTCCATTGGCTCGGTATTCGGCCGGCTATGGCGTGTGCGCCGCTATCGCTACGGGGTGATTACTCAATTTTTTTACGTCGGCGCCCAAACCGGCGTTTGGTCCTTCACTATCCGCCTGACTATGGCTGAAACGGGTTGGCGCGAAGCCGCTGCAAGCGACATTTTCCTCTACTCGATTCTCGCCTTCACTATTTTCCGCTTTATCTTTACCGCCATGATGAAGCGATTCCGCCCCGCGAAACTTATGTCTGCAGCCGCCGCCCTGGCCATTATCCTTAGCCTGATTGTAGTGACCTCCCACGGAATCACGGCTATCGCCTCCCTTGTCGGCATAAGTGCGTGCATGAGCCTGATGTTCCCTACAATCTATGGCATCGCCCTTGAAAGCGTTGACCCCGCCGACTCTAAAATCGGTGCCTCGGGCCTGATAATGTCGATTCTCGGGGGCGCACTGATTACTCCTCTCCAAGCCCTTTTCAGCGACCTCTCGGGCTCCATCGCCCTCTCTTTTCTCGTGCCCGCGGTCTGCTTCTCTATCATTCTAACCTATGCTCTCTCAGTCAGTTTCAATTATGGAAAAGAAAACTGAAACGCCCGCGCGCCGCAAAGTCTTTGTCAGCGGCTGCTACGATATGCTCCATTCCGGCCATGTGGCCTTCTTCAAAGCCGCCTCCGCCTTTGGCGACCTATATGTAGGCATCGGCTCTGACGAAACGATTTTTAATCTTAAAAAGCGACGCACAATCTACAGCGAGCGCGAACGCCTCTACATGGTGAAGGCTATCCGCTACGTAAAAGACGCCTTTATCAATCCCGGCTCCGGAATGATGGACTTTGCCGAACTCGTGGACCGCATTAAACCCGACGTATTCGTAGTCAATACCGACGGCGGCTCGGAAACCAAACGCGAATTTTGCCGTCAGAGGGGGATTGAATATATCGAACTGCAGCGCACCCCCGACGAAGGTCTCGAAGCCCGCTCAACTACCTCCCTCCGCTCGGCCAACAGTTGCGGCCTGCCCTATCGCCTCGACCTTGCCGGAACCTGGATTGACCAGCCCTACGTATCCTGCTTTCATCCCGGTTGGGCACTGACCATCTCGCTCGAACCCACCGAAGAATTTATGGAGCGCGGCGGCATGGCAACCTCCACGCGCAACGCCGCCCGCAAAATATGGCCTTACGAACTCCCTGCCGGCAACGAAGAAATGCTTGCCCGACTCCTCTTCTGCTTCGAAAATGACCCGGAGCAAGACAAGGGACACATTAGCGGCGCCCAGGATTCAATCGGCATCTGCATGAGCGGACTGAACCGCCACTACTACGACAATACTTACTGGCCCTCGCAAATCGAGTCCTGCCATGACGAAGAAATACTCTCCTGGCTTGAACAACACTTATGCTTGGTTCCGACCTTTCCGCGACGACCCGGATGTTCTGTTGTTGAGGGGAAGGATATCACCCCCGAAAAAGTCGCCGCCCTGGCCGACGCGGCCTCCCGCTGCTGGGACGCAATTATGCGCCGCGACCTGCAGGCCTTTGCCCGGGCTTTTGCCGACTCGTTTGCCGCCCAGACAGCCATGTTCCCCGCAATGATTGCCGACGGCCTTCAGCCTTTCATCGACAAGTATGCACCCCTCTCGCTCGCCCATAAACTCAGCGGCGCCGGCGGTGGCGGCTACCTCGCCCTCGTCATCGACGGTCCCCTCCCCGAAGGCGCCCACCCCATAAAAATCCGCCGCCGCGACTAATCCCCCCTCACTTTTGATTACCCCTATGACTTTAAAAGAACTACTCCAACGGCTAAACGGAGTCGAATGGAACGACTTCGAAGTTAAAGAAGCAAAAACTGAAGTACCCAAGAGCGCATGGGAAACGGTTAGTGCCTTCTCCAATTCTTACGGAGGATGGATTGTTTTCGGAATTAAAGAAAAGAAATCCGAAAACTTATCCCAATTTGAGGTTCAAGGAGTTGAAAATGCTGAAAAAATCGAGCAAGACTTTGTCAGCGTACTTCGTTCAAACGGAAAATTCAATCAAAGAATACCGGTTCAACCGGAAAAATTTGAAATTGACGGAAAAATTGTCTTGGCATTTTACATTCCAATGGCAGAAAACAAACCGGTTTACATAGGCGTTCCATCTAACACATTTATCCGAGTTGGGAGCGGCGACCAGCGCGCCACTGAATTTGAAATACGAGCAATGATGCGCGACCAGGCCTTCGGAAAAAAATCCAATGAAGCCGTATTCGGATCAACCTATGGCGATATAAATCAATCTTCTTTCCAAGATTATAGGGCTTACCTGAGAACCTTCAATCCACTTCTGCAATATAACACCCTATCCGACAGCGACTTTGCCATTAAGACTGGGATAATATCCAATGGATTGCTGACAGTGGGCGGCTTGCTTATGTTTGGCAACATCGACGCCATATTGCGTTATAATCCGGATTTTCTTATTGATTATCTGGAAATACCCGGGACTTCGGTCCATACAGCCCCTACTCGCTATAATTATCGGATGCCTGAACAAGAAAATTTATGGGAGTATTATAAAGCAATTCTTCAACGCCTAAGGCTGCGCCTGGACAATCCTTATTCACCCAATCCCGATGGATTTGCTCCCGACGATAACAGCCAATTATATTGCGTACGCGAGGCATTATGTAATTTTATTGCTCACGCTGATTATTTTAGCGAAATCCACTCGACAATTCGGGTATTTGATACCAGCATATCCTTGCAGAACCCGGGAAGTTTCCCCGTTAATCTGGATATTGTCGGGCGAACAATTGTCTCCCAACCACGCAATCCAAATCTTCTGCGTTTCTTTAAATTAGCCAGAATCTCAGAAAACGGCGGCTACGGAATTGACAAAATACTAAACTGGAAGAATATTACTGATTGCGAGGTTTCAATAGATAGCGATATCACCAAATCCGAGGTAATTTTTAAACTTCCGATTCACGCCAATCAACGCCAATCAACGCCAAATGGCGTTAATGACGTCAATAAATCAATCTCCGAGCAAGTAATGGCGTTAATCGCGTCAAACAACAAAATAACCATTTCGGCAATCGCAGAAGCAACCAATCAATCCAAGCGGAGCATCGACCGGGCAATAGTGAGCCTAAAACATAATGGCCAATTATCGCGAACCGGGAGCGCAAGGGGTGGAACATGGATTATCCTTAAATAACAAAGGCCGGAACCTTAGAGTTCCGGCCTTTCTGTATCTTTGGATTGGGAGGGGTTAGAATTTGGCGTTGCGCATGTCGCCGGTTTCGTTGAAGGCATTGTGGAAGGCGAAGGACGCAGTCAGTGAGTGAGGCGTCTGGCCGCCCTTGCCGAGGGCGAGATATTCGCGCAGAAGCGGGCGATAGTCCGGGTGAGCGCAATTCTCGATAATCAGTTCGGCGCGCTGCACGGGGTCCTTGCCGCGAAGGTCGGCAATACCCTGGTCGGTCACGAGGACGTCGACGGAGTGTTCGGAGTGGTCCTGATGAGCCACCATCGGAACGATATTGCTGATAGAGCCTCCCTTAGTCACTGAGGGGCAGGAGAAGATGCTCAGGTAAGCGTTGCGCGTAAAGTCGCCCGAACCGCCGATGCCGTTCATCATCTTGGTGCCGAGCACGTGGGTTGAGTTGATTGCGCCAAAGATGTCTGCTTCAAGGGCAGTGTTCATCGCAATAATTCCAAGACGGCGGATAACCTCGGGGTTATTCGAAAGTTCGGAGGGGCGGATAGTGATGCGGCGACAGAAGTCGTGATCGTGGGCAAACAGTCGAGCCTGAGCCTCATCGCTCATTGTCAGCGAGCAGGTGCTGACAAATTTACAGCGGTCGCGCTCCATCAGGTCGAGCACGGCGTCCTGGGCCACTTCGGTATAGAACGAGAAGGCGGGAATTTCGTGAGCATCGGCCAGCCCGTAGAGCACGGCGTTGGCCACGTTGCCCACACCGCTCTGCAGCGGGAGGAACTCCTTGGGGAGGCGTCCTTGCTTCAGTTCGTTAATAAGAAATTCGCAGACGTTGGCGCCAATCTTGGCCGAGGTTTCGTCAACAGCCGTGAAGGGATGCACCTCGTCAGTGCAATGAGTGTTTACGATACCGACAATCTTCTTCGGGTCTACATATAAATAAGGAGAGCCGATGCGGTCGTTAACATTATAGATAGGAATTTCGCGACGATGAGGAGGATCGGCCGGCAAGTAGAGGTCATGGAGTCCCTCCAGTTTGGTCGAGATAGCCGAGTTGAGTTCAATGATGATTTTCTTGGCCATCATCGCAATGGTGGTCGAGATGCCTGCACCCGTGCCGAGCACGAGGCGCCCATCGGGCTGAACGTCGACCGCCTCGATAACCGCAACGTCAAGCGGTCCGTAGAATCCATAGCGCAGTTTTTGGGCCAATTCCGAAAGGTGGAGGTCAAAATAGTGGGCATCGTGGGAGTTGATGCGTTTGCGCAGGTCGGGCGTATTCTGATAAGGAGTGCGCCGGCCAATAGCGTTGACGAGCGAGAGAGCGCCGTCGACATGTCGGTTAGTTGAAGCGCCCGTAAAGATATCGACCTTAAAGGGGCGACCGGCTTCATGTTCAGCGGCAGCCTTGGCGGCCACAGCGTCAAAGGTGTCCTTGGGAGCGCCGGAGGCGGTGAAACCGCTGAGTCCGAGCGCCATTCCGTTCTCAATATGGCTTGCGGCTTCTTCGGCCGTCAGAATAGGAAATGACATTACGTGATAAACTGAGGTTTAAAAGTTTTGCGCAAATTTAGTAAAATTTCTGCACATTTCCGAAATTTCGTGCAAAAAAGTTTATTTTGCCTATTCTGACAAGCATAAAAAGTCGTTTTCGGAGTCAGTTCCTTAGAGGGTATTTAACGGATTTTAACAGACGGAAGTTCCTTTTTTGACCAAAAATGCGTAACTTTGCCCCAAATTTTTTAAACAAAAACCTCACGTTAATCACATTCAACAAATGGAGCAAACTCTATTTTGGCTTGTGCCGATTTCGTCGGTATTGGCGTTGATTCTGGCTTGGGTTTTCTATAGTCAGATGAAGAAAGAAAGCGAAGGCACCGAGTTGATGGCTAAGATTGCCTCACACGTGCGCCAAGGCGCTATGTCTTACTTGAAACAACAGTATAAGATTGTTTCAATCGTGTTTATCTGCCTGGTTGTAATCTTTGCAATCATGGCCTACGGCTTCGGTCTTCAGAACCCCTGGGTTCCGGTAGCCTTCCTGACCGGCGGTTTCTTCAGCGGCCTCAGCGGCTTCCTCGGAATGAAGACTGCCACTTATGCAAGTGCCCGTACGGCCAATGCCGCCCGCACCTCGCTTAATTCCGGCCTGAAAGTGGCTTTCCGCTCGGGTGCCGTAATGGGCCTGGTGGTTGTAGGTCTCGGCCTGCTCGATATCTCTTTCTGGTATCTGCTGCTCAACGCCCTGATTGACCTGCCCGGAACTGAAAAACTGACAATGATTACCACCACGATGCTGACCTTCGGCATGGGCGCCTCGACTCAGGCCCTGTTTGCCCGCGTCGGTGGCGGTATCTATACTAAGGCGGCCGACGTTGGCGCCGACCTCGTAGGTAAGGTTGAAGCCGGTATTCCGGAAGATGACCCCCGCAACCCCGCTACCATTGCCGATAACGTAGGCGATAATGTAGGCGACGTTGCCGGTATGGGCGCCGACCTCTACGAAAGTTATTGCGGCTCAATCCTGGCCACTGCGGCCCTCGGCGCCGCTGCCGGCGCTACGGTCAGCATGTGTGGCGTCGAAGCCGGCGAAGCCCTTCAGTTGAAAGCCGTTATCGCCCCGATGCTGATTGCCGCCGTTGGTATTATCCTCTCGATTATCGGTATCTTCACGGTTAAGACCAAGGAAAACGCCTCGATGAAGGACCTCCTGAACTCGCTGGCCGTGGGCACCAACACTTCGTCGCTGCTCATCGTGGCCGCTACGTTCCTTATTCTTTGGGTGCTTGAAATTCCTAACTGGGTTAACCTGAGTTTCGCCGTTGTCGTAGGCCTGCTTGTCGGCATTGTCATTGGCCGCGCTACGGAATATTACACTTCCCAAAGTTATAAACCCACCAAGAAACTCGCCGAGAGCGGCCAGACCGGTCCCGCAACGGTAATCATCTCCGGCGTTGGCCTCGGCATGGTTTCGACCGCTATCCCCGTGATTGCCGTAGTTATCGGCATCATCCTCAGTTACTGCCTTGCCGCCAACTTCGATATGGCCAATATCTCATGGGGTCTCTACGGCATAGGCCTCGCCGCTGTAGGTATGCTCTCGACTCTCGGTATCACCCTGGCCACCGACGCCTACGGTCCTATCGCCGACAACGCTGGCGGTAACGCCGAAATGGCCGGCCTCGGCGAAGAAGTGCGCAAGCGCACCGACGCCCTCGACTCGCTGGGCAACACCACTGCCGCCACCGGCAAGGGCTTCGCTATCGGCTCAGCCGCTCTCACCGGCCTCGCCCTCCTCGCTTCCTACATTGAGGAAATCCGCATCGGCCTTCACCGTCTCGGCCACGAGTTCATCCAGATTGGCACTTCGCTGAGCGAGGACGCTATTCAGATTCCACTCCAGCAGGCTACGTTCACTGACTTCATGCAGGCCTACGACGTCAATCTGATGAACCCGGTGGTTCTCAGCGGTATGTTTATCGGCGCAATGATGGCCTTCCTGTTCTGCGGCCTGACGATGAACGCCG
>CAYUGU010000020.1:21541-31010 GCA_964444345.1 uncultured Bacteroides sp. | reverse complement strand
GTAGCGCGGAAAGAGAAACCTTGGTTACGGTTGGGGAGCACGGCGCCGCGATATTCCCACTGGCGATACTGAACCATGGCGCTAACATCGTGGAGGCCGAATTTGCGGTTCCAGTCGAAGCGGGCCTGGATTTCGAAGGTCTGGTCAGAAGAGCGAGCCAGGTCAGATTCGTTGAGGTAAACGGTACCTTCCTGGAGGGCCACGGTGCGCATGTTGCTGACGGGGACGAGCTGGCCGGTGATGGCGTCATACTTGGCGCCCTGGCTGGCGAAATAGTAGGGGGTCACGGTGCGGTTGAACGACATCTGGCTCCAGGCCTTCAGGTTCACCCAAGCCTCAAAGCGCAGGCCCTTGGTGATGAAGTCGAGGTCCTGGTTGAGTTTAACCACGGTGTTAAGGGTGGTCTGGTTGGTCTGCTTATAAGAGGTGTTCATCACGGCATAGGGGTTCTTCAGGGTGTGTTCTGAATACTTGCGAGAGCCGTAGCGCACGAATTCGTCGCCTTCCTGACCGGGGAAAGTCACCGGGAATGAGATCGGGGTGGTGGCCAGGGTCATGGCGAAGATGTCGGCGGCGCCGGTGTTGGGGCCGGTGTTTTGACGCACCTGAGCATTCATGTTCATGCTGATGGTGGTCGTGGGGGTCACCTTATAAGAGATGTTGTTCTGGAAGGTGTAGTTGTAGAGCTGGATGTTGTTGTTCCAAGAGTAGAGCTTCGAGGTGTTGAGAAGACCGTCTTCGTGCTGCACGTCGATTGACATGTAGTACTTAACCTTCGAACCACCACCGCTGACGTTCACGTTACCGCGCTGGCGGGTAGCCATATTGCGGAAGAGGATGTCGTTCCAGTCTACGTCAGGATAGAGATAGGGGTTGGCGCCGGTGCGGGTCCATGCAATTTCGTCGGGAGAATAAACGGCATCGTTGCCGCGGCTCATACGGGCGATATTGTAGACCTCCATATAGCGTCCACCGTCGACAAACTGGGGAAACTTGTCGAGGAAGTTAAACGAAGCGTCGAAACTTACGCCTACGCGGGTCTGCGAGTTGTAGTCACCGCCTTTGGTCTTAACAATCATCACACCGTTAGCACCGCGGGCACCGTAGATAGCGGTTGCGGATGCGTCTTTCAGGATTGAGAAAGACTCGATGTTTTCAGCGGGGACGAAGTTAAGGTCGTTGGCCGAGATTTCAACGTCGTCAAGAAGGATAAGAGGAGTGGCGCGACCGCCGAAGGTACCGATACCACGGATATAGAATTCGGCGGCAGAACCGGGTTCGCCTGAAGTTGTCTGCGCAACCACACCGGCGATTTTACCGGCGAGGGCGTTGGTCAGGTTGGTTGAGGGGAGTTTGAGGTCGTCGCCCTTCACGGAGGTGATAGCGCCGGTCACTGATACACGCTTCTGGGTACCGGCACCGACAACAACGACTTCATCGAGAGTGTTATCGTCGCCCTTCATCGAAACCTTGACGTAGCCGAGGTCTTCAACGGGGACGCGCGCTTCCTTATAGCCCACGTAGGTCACAAGGAGAGTAACGTTTTTGTTAGTAGGAACATTGATCTGGAAATTACCGTCAATATCGGTTGCGGTAATCGCAGTCTTGTCGCCAACTACTGACACGGTAGCACCGGGCAGAGGTTCACCATCGGCGGCGTCTACGACCGTACCGGTCACAACGCGCTTGCCGGCAGGAGCCTGCGCCTGGGGTGCGCCCGAGGGGTCGGGAGCAGCCGTGGCCGCCACAGGAGCCAGCATGGCAAAGGCAACCAGCCCGCTAAGGGCATAGCGCCAGGGTAAAGAACTTTTTCTCATTCTGTGATTGATGATTGTGATTGATTAATAATTTTCAAGGTAAAATAAGGTTTTTTGTTGGAGAGACGTTCGGGAGCCGCGGGCGGTTAACCTTACGCGACCGTATTGACGGCCAAGGATTTAATCAACGCGGCGGTTGCCCTTTTTATTATGCTTTATTCTGATGGTTTATTATAGATTATAGGGTTAGTAATTTAAATTATTTTAACTGTTTCACGCGGTTTAAGGGGCAAATTCCGGGGAATCCACGCCAAAAACCGCTTGAATCGGTTGCCAAAGTTAAGAATTTTCCGCTACAAACAATGTTAACGAAGTGTTAAACTTTGTTAATCAGGCATTAAATTATGCCTATTATTTCGCGGATATCTGAAATCTTATGGCGGCTGCAATACTGCTCGATTTCGTCGACAATACGGACGCTGACAGCCGGATCGAGGAAGTTGGCCGTGCCCACTTCGACAGCCGTGGCGCCCGCCATCAGGAACTCGATTGCGTCGCGCCCGCAGGTTATGCCGCCGAGGCCAATCACGGGAATCTTGACCGCCTTGGCAACCTGCCAGACCATACGGACAGCCACGGGGCGCACGGCCGGGCCGCTAAGGCCGCCGGTAATCGTGCTCAGATAGGGCCGACGATGTTCAACGTCGATTGCCATACCCATCAGCGTATTGATGAGCGAAACGGAGTCGGCGCCTTCGTTTTCAACGGCGCGGGCAATCTCGGCGATGTCGGTCACGTTCGGGCTCAGTTTGACAATCAGGGTGCGTTCCCAGGCCTTGCGCAGCGCGGCCGTGACGGCTGCGGCGCCCTTGGTGGTGGTTCCGAAGGCCATGCCGCCCTGCTTCACGTTCGGGCAGGAAATGTTGACCTCGATTGCGCGGATGCCTTTGAGGGGAGCAAGTTTTTCGGCCACTCCGACGTAGTCGTCGATAGTTGCGCCGCTGACGTTCACGATAATTTCCGAGCCGCAATCCTTGATTCGCGGATAGATCACGTCGACAAAGTGCTTGACGCCCTTGTTTTGCAGGCCTACCGCATTGAGCATACCCGAGGGGGTCTCGACCATGCGGGGATAGTCGTTGCCTTCGCGCGCAAGGAGGGTCGTGCCCTTCACGACAAACCCGCCAAGGCGGCTGAGGTCCATAAAGTCGGAAAACTCCTCGCCGTAGCCAAACGTGCCGCTGGCCGTCAGGACGGGGTTTTTGAGTTGGAGAGAGCCTATGTTTACGCTTAATCTTGCCATAAGAGTTTGTTTACATTAAACACGGGGCCTTCGGTGCAGACACAAACGTTGCCGCGCATGGTCTTCTCCACGCAGCAGAGACACGCGCCGAGTCCGCAAGCCATAACATTTTCGAGGCTGACCTCAAGGGGGGCGCCGAGGCGGGCCGCCGAGCGGGCCACGGCCTTCATCATCGGCATCGGGCCGCAGCAATAAATCTGGTCGGCGGGATGAGTGAGCCGCTTATGGGCGGTCACGACGCCGTGGGTTCCGGCCGAGCCGTCGTCGGTGGTGATATGAACGGTTCCGAGGGCGCGGAACTCGTCGAGCAGAAGCAGGTCGGCTTCGGTGCGCGCCCCGAGGAGAAATTCAGGCTTGCACCCCATCTCCACGAGCGCCTTGCCGAGCGCCAGGAGGGGCGCCACCCCTACCCCGCCGCCAATCAGCAGCAGGCGCAGTTCGGGGTTACCCTCGGCGGGGAGGGTCCAGCCATGGCCCAAGGGGAGCATACAGTTCACGGTAGCGCCCGGCTCGGTGCGTACCAGGGCGTCCGTTCCGGGGCCTGCGCGGCGCACCAGGAGTTTCACGTAGTCCGCCCCGGCCTCGCAAATCGAAATCGGGCGGCGGAGAAAAGTCTCCTTCGAGCCGTCGATGCGCACCTGAGCGAACTGACCCGGCTCGACCGGCGGAATCTCATGGTCGACCCGGAGGGTCAGCAGTGCGTAGTTGGCGCCGAGCGGCTGATTTTCAGTCAGTTTGAAGTCAATAACGGCTTTGCTTTTCTTTATTTCGTGCATACGTTAAAGGTTTCAATATGGCGTTTTTTCTTTTCGTCGAAAATCTCGTCGATAGTAATCAGGATGCCGGTCTCCTCGACGTCGCCGAACTCGCGGTTAATGGCGGTGCCGAACACTTTCATCGTCGGCGAAAGGTTCATATAGGCGTTGACCAGCGGGGGGATGTTGATTCCGTGCTCGCGGATGGTGCGGTTCAGCGTCTTGTAATCTTCCTTAAAGGTAGTGCCCTCGGGGAAGGCGAGCGCCAGGGCCTTGAGGTCCGGGGTCTGCGGGAGCGGCTCAATGGGGGTCACCAGATTGTCGGGGTCGGGGAAATGCTTGTGGAGGAAGTAGAGAATCATGTCGCGACAGTCGGTTTCATACTCGGGATACATCGTCACCTTACCGAAAAGGTATTTGATTTCCGGATAGATGACCGTCAGGGCGCCCAGGCCGTCCCAGAGGTTATCGAGGGCGAAAATAGCCTTCGACTGGCGGGTTGCCTGCGCCTCGATGCGCACAAACGAGCGCCCGAGTTCAATCGTGTAGGGCAGGTAGTCGCGCATAAATTCGGGCGAGAAACGGAAAAGGTGGGCCGTAGCGATTCGGGGCGAACCGTCAGGCTCAACCTTGATGTCCTTGCCGAGGATAAAGCGATAGCCGCCGATAATCTGGCGCGCCACCGGGTCCCAGACCACGAGTTGGCGGCAGGGAGGGTCCATCGTGTCAAACTCGTCGATATCGCAGGCGAGGCCCGTGCCTCCGCCGCCGGCCCGGAAGGCCAGTTCGCGCAGGCGTCCGATTTCGCGCATCGTGTTCGGAGCCGAGTGGGCGTCGATAACGTAGAGTTCGTTACCGCCCTTATTCGATTTTCTCAGAAAAGTAGATTCGTTGAGTTCCTTTTCGAGGAGCGCAACATCCACTTCGTCTATTACAGGTTCAAGCATTATATATAATAAGGTGTATTTTTACTTCTTTTCAATTGAGGAGAGAGGGGACAGCGAGTAGACATGGTCGCGGATGCCGGCCGCCATCGCAACCGAGGCCGAGCCGCGCGGGAGCAGTTCGGGCGCCACGGGCTTGCCGGCGCGAAACTGCAGTTCCTTGCCTTCGGCCTTGACGAACTCGCGCGGAAGGGCAATCATTTCGAGATTGAACTTCACCCCGGCCTTTTCGCGCATCTTCGCAAACCGATAGAACGACGGCGAGTTCTCGCTGAAGCAGCGCATCGGAATAATCGTGCGCCCGGTTTCGGAACTCTTGTGAACGAACATTTTGTTCCACTTGAGGTCCTTGATTTCGCCCCCTTCGCCCCGGCGGGAGCAAAGTCCGGCAGGAAACATGACGACGGGACGCGAAAGGTCGCGAAAGGCGGCGTCGACATCGCTGACGGCCCCGCGGCTCTGCGCCCCATGCTTGTTGATAGGGATAAAGACCCCGTCAAGCGGCTTGAGGATAGAGAGCAAATCGTTCACGACGAAGTAGGGCTCCACGCCGTGGAGTTGCGTCAGATAGTCAATCAGGGCGATGCCGTCGAGGGCGCCAAGCGGATGGTTGCACGCGTAAGTGACCGCATGGGGATTCTCGGGGTTGAGCGGCGGGACATCCTCAAATCGGGTCGTTACATTCATCGTTTCCAGCAGTTTACGGCAGAACGCCGCCCCCTTGAGGCCGGAGGTGATTTCCAGCAGTTCATTGAGGCGGTCCTGACAGATATAATTCTCCAACCCCTTGATTACAGGGCGGGGAATCCACTTGTGGTAGCGCGGTGCGCGCGAACGCAAAACGGCGTCGACATCGACTTTCATTTCCATAAATTTCCGCAAAGATACGAATTTTAAATGAAAAATGAAAAACGAAAAATGAAAAATTCTTTCCCGGACGGATTCGGAGGGGCGGAAAGTTAAAAATTTGGCGGTTTAAGAAAAAATCATTACATTTGCACGCTATAAACCAATCACACATTTTTCCATGAAAATCAAACGTTTAATCACGGCGTTTGCGGCAGCGACTACCACAATAATGTCAATGCTCGCATCTCCGGCATTTATCCAGCACCGTCAGGATGCGTTCAAGGCCGTCCCGACATCGAAAGGACAGATTATCTTCCTCGGCAACTCAATCACTAACTTCCACTGTTGGGCTGACGCCTTCGTGCGCCCCGACGGACTCCCCGCCGACGAAGACCTCATCAGCAACCGAGGTATCTCCGACGAGCGCGCCTACCATTGGAAGCACAACGTGCAGATGATGCTCGACGGCGAGGATAAACCCGCCAAAATCTTTATCGGCATCGGCACGAACGACCTTAACGTAGGATTGCCCCCGGAGGTTGTAGCCAACGATATACGCGCCATTATCCGCCAGATTCAGGTTTCGTCGCCCTCGACTGAAATCCATCTGCAGAGCATCCTGCCCCGCGGCGGCGCAATCAACGACGTAGTTATGCGCACAATCCCGCTGCTTGAAGCAATGGCCGGCGAAATGGGCGTAGACTTCATCAACCTGACCGAGACGATGAACGGCCTCGGCGCCTTAGGCAACTGGACCGTCGACAACCTCCACCCCAACGGCGTTGGCTATCGCGCCTGGGTTAAACAAATCGCCCCGAAGGTAGGCCTTGAGTGCGCCTATGTTGACGGCAACAACAACTACGCCGGCTTCGGTAGCGTTGCCGGTGTTCACGCCAGCCAATATGGCCTGATGCCGGTCAATGAGGATGAAATCCTGATGATTGGCGACGCCTGGGTCGACGCCGTTCAATGGCACGAATTCCTTGGCAACGCCAAGGTTAAAAATCGCTCGATTGGCTCAGGGGCTCTCACTAAAGCAAACATCAAAACGCTGATTGACCGCACTTTGAAGGCCAACAGCAGCCAGAAATGCCCGAAAGGAATAGTAATCTGCTGGGGCAACTCAACCGCTAAGGCTGACTATGAAGAGGTTATCGCTTATGCTCAGGCTGCAGCGCCCAATGCTAAGATTCTTCTTTGCCAGACCCCGCCGACCAACGACAACGGCCATAACGCAAATCTTGTAATCAACCAAGTCACCTCAGTTCCCGTTGTTGACCTCGAAGCGAAGGGTATGACCCAAGCCACCGCCGGCCAATGGAACATGTCGGGCGGAATCGGTGGCCGCGGCTGCCTCTATGCCGCTCAGGCCGTAGCCGAAGCCCTCAATAAGGAGTTTGGCGCCGGAACCGCCAAGATCCCCTCAACGGACGACTTCGAAGCGCGCTATGCCAACCGCAACCGCCGCATCGAAGTGGCAAAATGTTTCAACGCCCTCTATCAGTATCGCCTCGAAGCAAACAAGGACGTCACCGACGCCATCGCTAAAATCGAAGAAATCCTCAAGGGCAACACCGTTACGGAGGCTCAGGTGACTGAGGCCCGCACGATTCGCGACGAAGCCCTCAAGGACCTCCAGTTCTCAATCGATACCGAAAAATGGTATCACATCAGTTCGCCCCGCAACTACGAAGCCGCCAATGCTTCGGTTGCCTCCATCAGCCACTCCGGCTCCAACCCCTTCCTCGTAGACAAGAAACTCTCGGCCACCGAATCTGACGGCTCAGACATCTGGGCCTTCCGCCAGCGCCCTGACGGAACCTACGATATTATGAGTTTCGACGGGTTCTACCTCATTCCCGGCAACACCATTTCCGCCTCGCGCATCTACCCCTCCGAGGGCTGGACCCTTGAGGGCGGCAGCGCCGAAACCGGCACATACATAATCAGTTGCGGCGACGTTCACCTCCACCGCGACGGCAGCAATAACCTTATCAACTACTGGAAGAAGGGCGATACGGGCTGTGACTTCTACATCTCTGAATTTCCCGGCGAACTACCCGAAACCGGGGAGCGCATCAGCGACGGCTGGATCACCATCCGCATTGACGGCGGCTACAACGTTGCCAACCTCGGCGTTGCCGGCAAGAGCGTCATCAACCACCCGACGGGCATCAAGCGCAGCAACGGCTTCTATGAAATGACAATGGCCGACGCTGACGAACAGCACCCCGCAAACGCGTTTTTCCATCTGACCACCAACGATAACGGCACCTGGACCATCAACGGCCTCACCGGCCACGCCTATATGGAAAATAGCGTTTCGACGCGCGTCACTACAGATAAAACCCTCGGCATCAACCGCATCGACGCCACCACCTATAATATAGGCTATTGGACTCCGTTCAGCGAAGCGGGTACCCCGATGATGGGTAAATCCGGCGATAACCGCGCAATCTTTACGGTTGAGCCCGCCGACGTTTCGGCCTACGACATATGGAAAGTCAATATCTTCGCAACTGAAATTAACCGCAACGAAACCACAAACGAAATTTCGGAAATCATCAACGATACCCACGTAACTTTCAATAACCCCGCCAATAAGGGCCTCGCTACGGTCTATAACGGAGGCTACTTCTTCCTCGAACCGGGCACGGAGTTTACGGCCGACGACCTGACTATTGTCTGCCCCAACCTCGCCAACCAGAGCCAGGACCACCCCGACGTAGTTATCGACCCGACCTCGAAGACCATCTATATTGACTACACCGAAGGCTTGCCCAACGGCTGGTATACCTTCGAACTCCATAGCGTCGAGGGTTCGAACGCTACCGCAAAAAAGTGGTTCCAGGACGCTGTTAATCAAGGCATAACCACTCTGACCAACGCCGAGGGTATCTACAAGCAGATTACCTCAAAGGGCTCCAACTTCTACTCGATGGGCTACGAGCCCGAACCTGAATCGGGTGTGGCCCGCCAATATTTCTATCTCAGCACGACCGGCGACAACACCTACTCTATCCGCAACCTCCACGGATATTATGTTGCCACTTCAGGCATTAACTCGCTGACCCCGGTTGACGTATCACTTCCGCCGCACGCAACCGCCGCCGACGTCTACAAAAGTTCCTTCATGGTTTGGGAACACAACCTCGAAGACGCCGATATGACCTATCTTTCCGGTATGTTCAGCAACAATTACACCTACTACACGGTGATGCCCGCCGAAATCGACCCCTTCGACGTCTATGAGGTTCATATGATCGAAGGCTTCCAAGGCGCGGAAATGCCCGGCGACGCCGCCGTTACCTTCAATTCGGACGATAACCACGGCATTCAGACCGTGCGCAATAACGGTACGTTCTTCGTCACTAAAGGCGTCGAACTCAAGCCGGAAATGTTCACCGCAACGACGCTCGAAGGCCAGCCCGCCCCCCACATCTCTTTCGAACCGGGCATAATCACGGTTGACTACACTCCCGTAGTCCTCGAATCTATCGAACTCGACCGGGAGAGCGAAGAACTTGAAGTCGGCCAAACCCTCCAACTGACCGCCACGGCCAAGCCCGACGACGCTGCCAACAAGACCATCTTCTGGTCATCGTCGGACGAAGAAGTTGCCACGGTTGACGAAAACGGCCTCGTGACCGCCGTCGGCGCCGGCTCGGCCACCATCTCAGCCTTCCAGGGCGAAATCGCCGCAACCTGCGAAATCACGGTAACCGCTGAAGAAGATCCCGACCCCGTAGTGGTCGGTGCCGATAAGGTCACCATTGACTTCACCGAGAAGACCCTCGAAGAGGGCGAATCTGTCACTCTGACCGTCACCGTTACTCCTGAGAACACCACCGACAAGACCGT